>CAIRSV010000248.1 GCA_903881265.1 uncultured Bacteroidota bacterium | reverse complement strand
TTTTTGCAACTGGGGTTGGTTTCTTTGCAGCTGGTTTAGCTACTGGCTTTTTTGCAACTGGGGTTGGTTTTTTAGCGGCTGGTTTAGCCACTGCCTTTTTTACAACTGGAGTTGGTTTTTTAGCGGCTGGTTTAGCTACTGGTTTTTTTGCAACTGGGGTTGGTTTTTTTGCAGCTGGTTTAGCCACTGCCTTTTTTGCAGCGGGTGCTATTTTCTTAGCGGCTGGTTTGGCAACGGGTTTTTTAGCCACAGGTTTAGCTGCGGGTTTTACTGTTTTTTTATCTGCCGGTTTGCCGGTCGATTTGGCAGAAACTTTTTTTGGTGCTGGTTTTTTATTAGCCATGGCCTATTTGATTTTTGTAATATGTACTTTAAGATTATGTTCGTTTACCTCAATGTCAATACCATCCTTGATTTCAGATGAAAATGATAGATGTTCTGCTAAAATTTCGGTGCAAATATAGGAATTATAATTATTAAGCGCATTTTTTAATAATTCATGATTTTCAATGGTTACAAGAATGCGATCTGTGAGTTCAAAATTACTATCCTTTCTAATTTTTTGGATTTTATTCACAAATTCACGGGCCGTCCCCTCCTGCTCTAATTCAGGGGTTAAGGTGATATCTAATGCCACTGTCAGGGAACCTTTACTTGCCACCAATAATCCAGGGATATCATCTGAGGTGATTTCTACATCAGTCAAGGAAATGACGACAGATTGCTCATTGATGCTACGAGTAATTTCGCCTTGCTGCTCCAATAGGTTTATATCAAAGGCTGTGAATGTCGTAATATCAGCTGCAACGGCTTTCATCATTGCGCCCATTTTGGCACCTAGTGTCTTGAAGTTGGCTTTAATCTTTTTTTGGATAATATCGTTGTCGCCTGCAATGAATTCGATTTCCTTGATATTGACTTCATTTTGAATGATGTCCTTCACGGCTTCAATTTTCTTCCTAAGGCTAATATCTACTAGTGGAATGATAGCCTTTTGCAAAGGCTGTCTTACTTTGATGGAGGCTTTCTTTCGCAGGGAGAGTAATAACGAGCAAGCATCCTGCGCTAGTTGCATTCGCTCTTCGAGTTCGTCATTGATATCATCAACGATCACGTGAGGGAAATCTGTGAGATGCACCGATTCGGTTGTTTCACGACCTGTGACCTTGTTTAGACTGGTAAACAACCAATCGCTGAAAAATGGTGATACTGGTGCAATGAGTTTGCAAAGTACTTCAAGGCATTCGTATAAGGTTTGATAGGCCGCAATCTTATCGGCTTCATATTCACCTTTCCAGAATCTTCGACGGCAAAGACGCACATACCAGTTGCTCAAATGTTCATCCACAAACTGATCGATGAGACGGCCGGCTTTGGTAGGTTCATAATCATCCATATTTTCTTCCACATTCTTAACGAGGGTATTCAGCGACGAGATAATCCATCGGTCTAGTTCGGGGCGTTCTTTGATAGGGATAAATGTTTCTTTGAAGCTGAATCCATCCACATTCGCATACAACGCGAAGAAGCTATAGGTATTATATAAGGTATTGAACACTTTGCGTTGTGTTTCCTTGATGCCTTCGATATCGAATTTAAGACTGTCCCAAGGCGACGCATTGGTTACTAAATACCAACGTGTGGCATCAGCGCCATAAGTGTTGATCGTATCAAACGGATCAACCACATTGCCGAGTCGTTTACTCATTTTATTTCCGTTCTTATCAAGAACAAATCCATTGGCCACAACTGTCTTGTACGCTACTGAGTCAAAAAGAAGAACAGCGAGGGCGTGCAGTGTATAGAACCATCCTCGAGTCTGATCAACTCCTTCAGCAATATAATCGGCTGGGAATGCTTTTACCTTACCATCTACCATACTGTCGGCTGCAAACGGGAAATGCCATTGCGCATATGGCATAGCGCCGCTGTCGAACCATACATCAATCAGGTCAGGTTCGCGGAACATTTTCTTGCCTGAAGCAGATTTTAAAATGACATTATCAATATAAGGTTTGTGCACGTCTTGAAGGTCTTTTTCAGGACTTTCTTCGTGTAGTAGCGATTTAATTTCGTCGATACTGCCACAACATACTTCTTCTGTTCCGTCTTCGGTGCGCCATACTGGAAGCGGCGTGCCCCAGAAACGACTGCGACTCAAATTCCAATCGACCATATTTTCGAGCCAGTTGCCAAAACGTCCTTCGCCAGTGGCTTTAGGCTTCCAGTTGATTGTCTTGTTGAGTTCCACCATGCGATCTTTGACAGCTGTGGTGCGTATAAACCACGCATCAAGCGGATAATAGATTATTGGTTTATCGGTGCGCCAACAGTGCGGATAGGAGTGCTCATATTTCTCTACTTTGAAAGCCTGCCCTCTTTTTTTTAATTCAATGGAAATATCTACATTGACATCGACATAGTCTTTTTCATCCTTATAGTTTTTTACATAGCGCCCACTGTATTCCCCTGTACCATCGATGAATTTCCCTTCCTTATCAACTAGGGTTACAATACCCAGGTTATTTTTTTGTCCTACGCGATAATCATCTGCACCGAAGGCAGGGGCTGTGTGCACAATACCGGTGCCATCTTCGGTGGTTACGAAATCACCAAGGATTACTCTGAAAGGGTCTCCGCCTGAAAGTTCGACTTTGTTAGCGTCGAATGGCAGTAATTGTTCATAGCGTAACCCTTCCAACTCTACACCTTTATACATCGAAAGGATGGTATAAGGTATTAGTTTTGAATCTGGTGTATACGCTTCAAAATCGGCATTTTCTGCTTCAGTTTTAAAGTATTTTGAAAGCAGGGCTTCGGCCAATATCACATATTGCAATTGATGTGTATATGGATTAAAGGTTTTGACAAGCACATAATTGATTGATGGCCCGACTGTTAATCCCAAATTCGACGGTAATGTCCATGGCGTTGTAGTCCAGGCCATAAAATAAATATCATGCTGCTTGTCATCGCGATCAGAGGCAGGAAGTTGAACCTTGTCGTTCGGTGTCATGCGAAATAGCACCGTTGCACTTGTGTCCTTTACATCTTTATAGCAGCCTGGTTGATTTAGCTCATGCGAACTAAGGCCTGTACCCGCAGCTGGTGAATAAGGTTGTATTGAAACACTTTTATATAAATATCCTTTTGAATGCAATGTCTTCAAGCACCACCATAATGACTCTATATAGTTGTTTTCGTAGGTTACATAAGGGTCATTCAGATCAACCCAATAACCCATTTTATGGGTAATCTCATCCCACTTGTCTTTAAATCGACCGACGGCTTCACGGCATTTCAAGTTGTACTCTTCAACAGAGATTTTAGTGCCTATATCTTCTTTGGTGATGCCTAACTCTTTTTCAACGCCTAACTCGATAGGTAATCCGTGCGTATCCCAGCCTGCTTTGCGGTTTACTTGAAAACCTTTCATCGTTTTATAACGACAAACCATATCCTTCAATGTTCGTGAAATGACATGATGAATTCCCGGCATACCGTTCGCACTAGGTGGACCTTCATAAAATACGAAAGGTGTTTTGCCATTGCGGTTACGTACGCTTTTCTCAAACGTGCCTTGCGCTTTCCATCTAGCTAACATCTCCGATTCAATCGAAGGCATATTAAGTTGTTTAGGCAGTATATACTTGTTTTCTGACATGATAGGTAGAAATAAAATGGTTGCAAATGTAGGAAATTAGCTTCGATAATCCATTGCTTCCAAAAGCACGTTGCCTTATCCTGAATAAGATGTCAATCAAGGCATCAAGTTGGAAAAGCGTTCTTTCTTTTGATATTTTTTTTGATGAATGCCTAAT
>CAIRSV010000247.1 GCA_903881265.1 uncultured Bacteroidota bacterium | reverse complement strand
TAGTGAGGTACTCTATTCAGTTGAGCTACGCAGCCATTTAATTTTGAGAGCGCGAAGATAATAGATACTTTTGTCTCCACAAAAAAAAATTAGTATGACCATCGAACTATGGAGCCTCGGTAAAGAAAATACGAAACTGGTGGATAAGGCCATCGAAGAATATAGCGACAGACTTAACCGCTACACAGGCTTCAATATTGTGACGATCGATAATTCAAAACTTCCAAAAACATTACCCAAAATACAACTTCTCGATAAAGAGGCTGAACTAGTGTTGGATAAATTACTCGACAGAGACCTGCTTGTGGTGCTTGATGAACACGGAAAATGTTTTACATCAAAAGGATTTTCAGAAAAATTAAATCAATTAATGAATCTATCACCTGTCAGGATCATCTTCTTAATCGGTGGAAGCTATGGCCTTTCCGAAAAGCTAAAAGCTAAAGCCACACTTGTTTTGGGGCTTTCGACATTTACATTCCCTCATCAATTGGTGCGACTTTTATTCACCGAACAACTCTATAGAGCCTTCACAATTTTAAAGAATGAAAAATATCATCACGAGTAATTGGATAAAAACTATTTTTAATTACCTTTGCGCTCCTCTTTTTGAAAATGTGTAAACATCTTTCATGGCGTGGTAGCTCAGTTGGTTAGAGCGCAGCACTCATAATGCTGAGGTCTCGAGTTCAAATCTCGATCACGCTACTCTAAAAGATCAAGCCTTTCAGTTTCATACTGAAAGGCTTTTTTTATACCCAACCTCTTTATCATACAGACACTTCTCGTATTACTCAATTCGTCAAGCCCCCGCGCTCTCAACCTTATCATGCCACTTACACCCAACGAATTCTGACGACATCGAGTCTTCAACAAAAGTTGATACTTTCAAATTTTATATCTACTTTTAGCCCTCTTAAACTCGTATATGAAACATATAGCCTTACTTGCATTATCAATCCTCAGTTTTACGCTGCATGCACAAACCCTTTACATGAAATCAGGGTCATTTACACCGGCAGAAAACGTGAAGACAATAACTGATTTTTCTACCTGGTCATCGTATCAGTTAGGCGAGAATACGTATTGCATCGTGCAGTTCAACAAATCAACATCTATTGCCGATCGAAATGCAATCAGTCAGGAAACTGGCATTCAATTTCTTGATTATTTTCCTACGTGGGCCTTCTTAGCCGCTATTCCAAATGGATATAATGTCAGCAGTCTAGCTAATTATAATATCCGCAGCATACTCCCTTACGCAGCTGCATATAAAATTGCTCCAAAACTAATGCAACGTCCTCTACCTGATTGGATGAATAAAGGCAATGGCCGATTTGAATTATTGCTTGAAGCGCAACACGCCCTCAATAAGGAAAGCACAACAAGTCTTTTAAAAGAAAAAAATATCCAACTCATTTCTTGGAAAGATGCATTTCATGTCGTGGTTGAAATAGATGAATCTGAATTACAAACAATTGCTGGTTATGCTTGGGTGAAATACATGCAAACAACTTCGGCCCCTGCCGTGTTAGAAAATCTAACAGAACGCAGTAATCATCGAGTGAATACCATTGATGCATCCTATGTAACGGGCTTGCATTATGACGGAACAGGCGTTTCTGTCGCTGTTGGTGATGATGGTACAGTGGGACCTCACATCGATTTCGCAGGACGTGTCACTGACCATACTGCCACCAACAATGGTACGCATGCCGACCATGTCAGCGGCATTGTTGCCGGTGGTGGTAACTTCGACCCAGTCACATCAGGCAATGCTCGCGGTGCCGATTTACATATCTATTCATATTACGATAACCTAATCAATGCACCAACCGATTATACCACAAACAATATCAGAATCACGACCAATTCGTTAGGGCAAGGATGTAATATCGGCTATGATGCTGATGCACAGAATTCTGATTACCTCATTGATTCTAAACCATCATTGATGAGTGTTCACTCTGCAGGTAACAGCGGCAATGGCACATGTGGTGGCGTACCTCAAGGCTATTTCACCATCACCGGTGGTTACAAAGCAGGAAAAAACGTAATCACAGTCGGCAACGTCACTAACAGTGATGTGATTGCTTCATCATCAAGCCGTGGACCGTCTGAAGATGGTCGTTTGAAGCCTGAGATTGTCGCAGTCGGCACCGATGTGTATTCAACACAACCTGATAATACCTATGATTCTTTTACGGGAACTTCGATGGCTTGCCCCGGCGTTGCAGGCACCTTAGCTAGTTTGTGGCAATCGTATCGCGACAATAATGGCGGTGCAGATCCTGCTAGCGATCTAATGAAAGCGCTCGTTATGAACACAGCGGATGATCTTGGTGCAGCAGGACCAGATTTCATTTATGGATACGGCCGCATCAATGCGCGAAGAGCGTACAAAGCCATGAGCAATAACCAATACTTTGTCGGTTCATTGGCAAATGGATTTGGCGACGATTATTTTATTAATGTGCCCCCAAATACACGTCAACTAAAAGTAATGCTTTATTGGAACGATTTCGAAGGAAATCCAGCAAGCTCAATGGCCTTGGTGAATGATTTAAATTTAAGCGTTCAAGAACCTTCAGGGAATGTAATCGATCCTTGGGTGTTAGATAATACGCCAACAGTAGCTGCCTTAAGTGCGCCTGCTATTCGCGGTGTAGACAATATCAACAATGTTGAACAAGTAACATTAGATTCTGTCATCGCAGGTCCTTGCGTTGTTTCTGTTTACGGAAATAATATTCCATTAGGCCCTCAAAAATATGTGTTGGTGTATGAATTTTTAACTGACCAAATTACGCTAACCTACCCTCAAGGTGGCGAATCATTTGCAAATAGTCAAAAGGAACGAATCCGTTGGGATGCCTACGGAAATAACGGCGGTACATTCAAACTTGAATATTCAGCGAATGCAGGTACCACTTGGAACACATTGGCTGCTAACATTCCGGGTAGTCAGCGTTATTACGATTGGACACCGCCGAACACACTGAATACAGGCCAAATGAAAATGCGTATCACACGAGGAACTATTTCTGATGAAAGCGATACACTGTTTACGGTGTTTGATGTGCCTAAAAATCTGATAGTAGATACTGCCTGCGGAACTATCTTTCATTTAAAATGGGATGCAATCCCTTTTGCAACAAGCTATATTATCTATAGTATGGGACCAAAATATATGACACAAATCGGCACGAGTACCACAAATTCATTCGTGATATCTGCCGGTGTA
>CAIRSV010000246.1 GCA_903881265.1 uncultured Bacteroidota bacterium | reverse complement strand
GTGCACTTTCATAAATTGATTCAGTTGCATCAAGAATGGGGCTTTCATTTGAATTAAAATCAAACATAATGATATTATTTTAAGAAGTAAGAATGTGGAAGAGATGCAAACATAGTTTTGAAGTTTGTAATCTTTTTACAGTCTTAAGACAACAATGCTTAAAATGGATTGTAAATAGATTACATAATGAACACATTACATTTGCCGCATACCTATTTTTATGATTACATTAAAGGATGCATTAGACAGAACTGAAATTAAACAGCAATATTTCGACAATAAATCAACAGCTGAGTTAACCAATTTATTCGGACATGATTTTTGCGTACACTTCAATGACGATACCCTACATCATTGTATTATATATATTAATGATACTAAACCCCTTGTGCTTTGCCATATGTATGGAGACTACCTCACAGATGAAGCTGTAAAAAATATTCCTGATTTGAACGATGTATTGCATCAATTACCAGAATTAAACTACGCCTCTCTATTGTTTACACTAAGCATTTATGCCCTTTATGATAAAATAGATGTCACTACATTACTAAGAGAAAGTAAAAAGTTTGAATGTTATGCAGCCTATGATGACTTGCTTTTGCCAACGTATGGATATGTAGTATACAAACATCAACTAGAGCAGCTTATTGCAAGAATATCAAATGACAATTCCCTTTATCCTGAACAATTAAGAATGGGTTGGAATAAAAAATCTCATAAGACCATAGACTATTTAAATACTTTGATGCTGACCGATACATTGAATCTAACTGCGTTTTTACGCGAACGAACAATTGAAGAAAATCACTTTGTTTGGTCGCCAAATTTCAGAGGCGCTCAACTACTGTATAATTACCTATTACATAAGACTCCGATACCATAGATAGGCTGAATTCCTTACCGAAGACCTTGCATTGTGGTTGCGACATACTGTGTATATTATTTTATAAATCAATAAAAAAAACAAGATGAATATTAAAGATGCGATTTGGGGATTTATTGTTGGAGATGCGTTAGGCGTACCGTATGAATTTTCCAGCAGGTCCAGAATGATCGAAAATCCTGCTATTGATATGGTTGGCTATGGCACCTACAATCAAGTGCCTGGAACATGGAGCGATGACACTTCGATGATGCTATGCGTGCTGGAAAACATTCATAACAAAGGCACTACAAAAAATTTAGCCAATTTATTTTTAAAATGGTATAATCAGAATTACATGACTCCACACGGAGAAGTATTTGATATCGGCATTACAACAAGAGCTGCTTTAAACAATATCATGGAAGGAGTAAGTCTGAAAAATTCTGGACTATCAGATGAGAGATCTGCAGGTAACGGAAGCTTAATGAGGTGCGTACCTTATGCATTCGCAGAAGACATTTCAAAATCTATTGTTCATATGATAATGGGGAGCAGGATTACTCATCGACATGCTCTTTGCCATCTTTGTTGCATGTATTATGTTAAAATGCTACGGGCCATTTTAGAAGGAAAGGGAAAGCAAGAGGCTGCAAATAATGCTGCTGGGTATATTAAATTTGGCTGGCGAATAACAGAAACTGAAGACGATCAGGCCCCATTTCAAGAACAATTCAGTAAATTATTCAATCATCAATTTCATGCATTACCAGAAACAGAAATACAATCTACTGGCTATGTATTATACACTCTAGAAGCATCTGTTTGGTGTTTTTTGAATTCAGAAAATTATAAAGAATCTGTTTTAAAAGCGGTTAACCTTGGGGGCGACACAGATACAATTGCAGCATTAACAGGTGCTTTGTCGGGGTTGTATTATGGGTATGAATCAATACCTGAAGATTGGATTTTAAGGATTGCCAATAAAAAATTGATACATGAAGTGTTAGATAAAATTGATCTAAGCGAAAAGTATATTAAGGAATAGAAAACCTAACTGACATAGTGTTGATTAAATCTGACAGCAAGGTGCAGTTCGGCGATAGACATCACACAAACATTAATCCAATATTGGCCTCAACCATTTTGTCGCTTCCTCAAGCCCCATGCCGGTTCGTTGCGCATAGTCTTCTAATTGCTCTTGTGTAATTTTTCCGACACCAAAATATTTACTTTCAGGATGGGCAAAATACCAGCCGCATACCGAAGCAGCCGGGTACATCGCAAGCGATTCTGTCAGTTCGATGCCGATTGAATTTTGCACGTCGAGCAAATTAAATAATTTTATTTTTTCTGTATGATCAGGACAAGCCGGATAACCCGGTGCAGGACGAATACCCTGATACTCTTCTTTAATCAACGCATCATTGCTAAGCGATTCATTGTTGCTATAACCCCAATATTCGGTCCTCATTTTCTTATGGAGCACCTCAGCAAAGGCCTCCGCTAATCTGTCGGCTAGTGCCTGCAACATAATCTTGTTGTAATCATCGTGCTGCTCATTCAGACGATGCAAATGTGGTTCAATACCCTTGATGGTTACAGCAAACGCACCAACATAATCTTTTTCTAAAGGCGATATATAATCGGCTAAACAATAATTGGGCTGCCCTTCGGCTTTCTTAATTTGCTGACGAAGAAAATGTAATGTCGTCTTCGATTCTCCGTTCATAAGTTCTACATCATCAGCCGCTGTTTTTGTAGCTTCCCAGATACCATATACACCTTCAGCCTGTAGCCAATTTTCGTCGATGAGTTGTTTCAATAAGGCATTGGCATCGGTAAAAAGCTTCGTGGCTTCCGCACCAACTTTTTCGTCGCTGAGTATACCAGGATATTTGCCGTGCATTTCCCAAGTAATAAAGAAGGGCGTCCAATCGATATAAGGGGCAATTTCTGCAAGAGGATAGGAATGAAACACTTGTGTGCCCATCGTTTTCGGCGTTGATGGCTTGACCTTATTCCAATCAATTTTTACATTGTTTTCTCTTGCACTCTTCAGCGACAAATAATCTTTACTGGTTTTTCGGTTTAGAAAATCTTCCCTGAGTTTCTGATATTCATCGGTAGTCTTATTCAACAACGCATCTTTGTTCTCATTGAGTAAATCACTCACAACAGTCACGCTACGTGAGGCATCAAGCACATGCAATACACCATGATGATAGTTTTCTGCAATCTTCACAGCGGTATGCATACGAGACGTTGTAGCACCTCCAATCAACAATGGAATTGAAAAATTTCGACGTTTCATTTCGTGGGCAATGTGCACCATTTCATCCAACGATGGCGTAATGAGTCCGCTCAATCCAATCACATCCACCTTATGGTTGATGGCCTCTTCTAGTATCCTGTCGGCAGGTACCATCACGCCTAAATCAATAATTTCATAGCCGTTACAAGCGAGCACTACGCCTACAATATTTTTTCCGATATCATGCACATCACCTTTGACAGTGGCCAACAGCACTTTGGGCGCCACGCTTGTTTCCTGTGTGATGTTATTGGCTTTTTCTTCTTCAATAAAAGGGGTCAGATAGGCCACGCTCTTCTTCATCACCCTCGCACTTTTTACCACCTGCGGTAAAAACATTTTTCCATTTCCAAACAAATCACCGACCACATTCATACCTTTCATCAACGGGCCTTCAATCACGTCTAAGGGTCGTGCATACGAAACTCTTGCCTCCTCCGTATCCTGATCGATGTATTCGGTGATACCATGCACGAGCGAATGCACCAACCTTTCTTCCGCGGTGCCGTTTCTCCATTCGTTATTCGGACCTGCGGCGGTAGTTCCTTTTTTATTCTTTAAGCCTTCGGCATATTCGATTAAACGATCGGTGGCTTCGGGACGACGATTAAAAAGGACATCTTCAATCAGGTCTTTCAATGCAAGGTCAATCGTATCATAAATCGGCAAAGCGCCTGCATTAATAATACCCATACCCATACCTGCTTTGATCGCATGGAATAAAAAGATACTATGCATCGCTTCGCGCACATAATTATTTCCTCTGAAGGAGAACGAGAGATTGCTGACACCACCGCTGATATTGGTTTCGGGAAACTTCTGTTTGAGTTGTTTTGTTGCCTCAATAAAATCGATGGCATAATTAAGATGCTCTTCGAGGCCGGTAGCAACGGCAAATATATTTGGATCGAAAATAATATCGGATGGCTTATAATGCAGTTTTTCGGTGAGAATCGTATAGGCTCTTTCGCATACGTCGAGTCGTCGTTGCAAGGTATCAGCCTGCCCTTTTTCATCAAACGCCATGACAATCACGGCAGCACCGAACATCTGACAAATTTTAGCCTGCCGAATAAACGACTCTTCTCCTTCCTTCAACGAAATAGAATTCACCACACATTTGCCTTGCACACATTTTAATCCAGCTTCGATGATACTAAACTTGCTGCTATCAAGCATAATAGGCACTTTCGCAATGGAAGGTTCGGCCTGCACCAAATTTAAAAAAGTAACCATCGCCTTTTCGCCATCGAGTAAGGCATCGTCCATATTGATATCAATAATTTGCGCGCCGTTATCAACCTGCTGAAGCGCCACAGAAAGGGCTTCTTCATATTGATCGTTCCGTATGAGATCGGCAAATTTTTTTGATCCGGTGACATTCGTACGTTCTCCTACATTGATAAAATTACTCCCTTCAAATATTGGAAGTGGCTCAAGGCCGGCTATTTTTAATTTGTTCATATTTCTTAATAGAGCATCAAAGGTAAAGTAAGATAAAGAAAGATGTGAGAGAAGCTGCTACCTTATATAGTACTGCGTGAGAACACAACTGTTATGCGTTTCAATGTGCCCCGTATCGTCGTTCGTTTCAAGTCGTGCCTTTTGCGCTTAACCGCTTTCTTCACAACCACGTCCTTTAAGTTTCGTGTTTACGATAAAGGTTCTATATTTGTGTTCAAATTTAATATCTCAACAAAATGAAATTTATTGTTTCGTCCGGCACCTTGCTCAAAAACCTGCAAAGCATTAGTGGAATTATCTCTACAAACAATGTGTTGCCTATCCTCGAAGATTTCTTATTCATCCTAGAGCAAAACAAGCTTACGTTGGTTAGTACTGACCTTGAAACAATGATGAAGGTAAGTATTGAGGTACAATCGAAGGAAGAAGGAAGTATCTGTATCCAAGCGAAGGTATTACTTGACTATCTGAAAAATTTACCTGAACAGCCAATCACATTTGATATTCGCGCAACAGATTTTGGTATTGATATCACAAGTGAACAAGGAAAATATAAGATTGTTGGCGAGGATGCAAAAAGTTTCCCGTCTGAGCCTAAAGCCGATGACACAACAAGTTTCACTATGTCGGCTGCTGAACTTAGCGACGGTATCGCAAAATCTATCATAGCTGTCAGCACCGATGATTTACGTCCTACAATGAGCGGCGTATACTTTGAATTAGGTAAAAACTCGCTCACCTTTGTGGCCACAGATGCACACAGACTTGTACGTTGTGTAAAAACCGATGTTCATTGCCCGCATGAAGACACCTTTATCGTGCCTCGAAAAGCATTGAATCAATTAAAAAATAATCTGAATAGTTCAACAGAAGTGACTATTTCATATAATAAAAATCATCTTTTCGTAGCCGGACAAGATATCCAATTGAGTTGCCGATTAATTGATGGAAAATTCCCTGATTACAAAGTGGTCATACCAGCAGATAATCCATTCCGATTGGTTCTCAACAAGAGCGATTTTGTTAGTGCCCTTCGACGTGTGAGCGTATTTGCCAATAAAACAACCAATCAGGTAGTCTTGGATATTGTCGGCAACAATCTTCATCTCTATGCGCAAGATGTCGACTTTTCTTTTGAAGGGAACGAACAAATGGCTTGTCAGTACACTGGCGAAGACATGAAAATCGCATTCAACGCGCGCTTATTACTTGAACTAATACTCGTACTCGATGGGGATGAGGTATTGTTTGAATTAAGTACACCAACTCGTGCAGGTTTAGTAAAACCAGTTGAGAAGAAAGAAAACGAAGACTTATTGATGTTGCTGATGCCGCTGATGATAGGCGCGTAATATAATCAAGACGCCTTCTTGCACTAGCTATTGTTCGTCAATGATTCAACCGATTGACAAAACTTCTATTGCCCACTTTTGCTGATTCACTTGAAAAGAAAATCCCTTTCACAACCTTCGTTGAAGTCGTGACATTTCCTTTTAATCCAATTGAATGGTCTGATGTAAGTCAGGTGCCATGACATTGCCAAATCCTTTAGTGAGAAGGCGCTGACTAAATTCATCCTGCACATCGGATTCGCCATGAACCACAAACAATTGCCTAACTTTCGCCGGATCTTGACAAGCTAAAAACTCGCACAAATCGTCATAGTCGCCATGTGCACTCATACTTCGAATACTTGCCACCTGTGCTTTTACATCAAATTCTTCTCGATAAATTCGAACTTGTTTTTCGCCACGCATCAGTTTGGCTCCTAAAGAATGATATTCACAAAAACCGACCATCAAAATCATATTCCTTGGATTGCCAATCGCATTAGCAATATGATGTTTCACCCGGCCTGCTTCCGCCATACCCGAAGCCGAAATGATGACCATCGGATCCTTGCGGTCATTCAACCGTTTAGAATCAGCCGCCTCGGTGATAAATTCGAGGCCTTTAAAATCAAATGGATACTTGTCCATTTTCATCAAGTCTACCACACGATCATTAAACAACTCACTATGCTTTTTTACAATTTCTGTTGTTTTTGTAGACAATGGACTATCGACATAATAGGGCAAATTAGGTAAGCGACCCTGTGTTTCTAATTTATTCAGTGCATAAAGAAGCTCCTGTGTTCGACCGACACTAAAGGCAGGGATAATCAATCGTCCGCGGTTTTCGATACATGTTTCTGTGATATATGTCAGCAGGGCCTCTTCCGTATCAGCACTTTCTTGATGTAACGAGTTGCCGTAGGTACTTTCAATAATAATATAATCAGCTTGTGGAAAGGGTTGAGGGGCACGCAAGATAAGATCGCTATATCGTCCAACATCACCACTAAACGTAATTCGTTTACTTTGCCCGTTTTCATTAATCGTAAGATGAATAGCGGCGCTGCCTAAAATATGGCCGGTATCGGTGTATTGAAATGAAATAGTTTCATCGATTTGGCAATGCTGATCATAGGAAATTTCAATAAAACGTGCTATTACCTCCCTCACATCAGCTACTGAATACAAGGGTTTCAGAGCGGGCAGTCCTTGTGCGATGCGACGTTTATTGACAAACGCCACATCAGCCTCCTGAATAAACGCTGAATCAAGCAAGAGAATCTCGGCGAGGTCGGCAGTGGCCGGCGTGCAATAAATAGGCCCTTTGTATCCTTCTTTTACCAATTTTGGAAGCAGGCCAGAGTGATCGATATGCGCATGGGATAAAATCATATAATCGACTTCATTAGCATTAAAACCAAAATCTTGATTCAGCGCCCTCGTCTGCTCGCCCATGCCCTGAAAGAGGCCGCAGTCGAGCAATATTTTTTTACCATTCTCAAGTTGGATAAGGTGTTTCGAGCCTGTTACGGTTCGTGCAGCACCATGAAAGGATATTTTCATTGTATCATTTTTTTAATTGGTTGGGGAATTCAATGGCAGAAAACCCTTATTCGTCTATCCACGGAATATGATTATAACTTTCACATTTTCCGTTTTTTATGTTTCAAGTCTAACGATTTATAGTATATTAGCGTCTAAATCACGGTAAAGATACAGCTTTCAGTAGCGCAGTGGCAGCGTTATTTGTGGCTTTATCAGGTTTCTATTCAAAAACTAATATTTATAGTCAACATGAGAGTTTATATTCAGATAGTGTTATTCGGGTTGGTTGTGCTGGGTTTCATGGGTTGCAAAAAATACAATCAAGTGGACAATTCAGGCACGGTTAAAACGCCTTATATCCTTTATGTGGGCGGTTATTACGGCACATTGCACAAAACGAATGATGCACTGTATTTTAATACATTATTCCCTACCGACCACTCAACAGTGCGTCAGGTATTAGCCGCTGATACCATGCTGATGTATCTAAAAGAAAATTTCTATTATAGCCGAAACGAAGGTGCTGCCTTCAAACAATCAAATGACCATCCCCGAAATTTTGAAGACCTATTCTACAAATATTTCCTCCCTAATCAGTCGTTGTATGACAAGATCGACAAGACCGTCTATCTCTGCACTAGCACAGGCCTTGAAAAAAGTACTGACAACGGTATCACCTTTGCTGCTGAAACCAATTGGGCGCCACCTACCCCAAGCCCAGTAGTAAGACCAACTTCTATTACACAGCTCGACAACGGTAACTTGTATTTCATTAAAGATAGTGACGAGATTTATGAAAAAAAGGTAGCTGGCGCGTGGACTAAAATCATTCAGAATAAATTTTTACCAAAAGACACGACGGTTTGGTATATCTCACATCAGAATAATAATTTAATTGCCATTGACTTTTCAGGCAAATATGGTGTTGCTGTTAGCACCGATGCAGGCGTTAATTGGACTGTGTGTACCGGCTTGCCAAAAAATCGTAAGATCCTCTTTGGCAACCAATCACAAAGCCTAAACAACTCCTTCTTTGTTGGCCTTGATAGCGCAGGTTTACATCGTCTTCAAGGAACCACCTTCATCGCGTCAGGCAATGGAATCCCTTGGTACGCCAAAGTACATTTTGTTGTAGGTAAAAAAATAGTTTACCGAACAGATGTAGCACGCTACTATCATTTCTGCGCGACCGATATCGGATTGTTTATCAGCGAAAATGACGGTCTCGATTGGCGCCTGCTTAGAGAAGGAGCCTATTCGACTCTTTACTAGTAGCCTGTTACGACGCATGTGAAAACAATATTCTTCTATACTTTCTTACTACTGCTGAAAACCCAACTTTGTTCAGCTGACTCCTTGGTTTTTTTAAAAACAATCCCTATTGAAGCTCGGTTAGTTTCAACCGACCCTGTAGGAAATATTTATCTAGTCAAAGAAAACAATACGCTACTCAGACTAAATGACAAAGGGGATAGCATCGGTGTTTTCAATGAAATTAAAAAAGGGAAGATATCCCATATAGACGCCTCCAATCCGCTGCGCATACTGCTTTTCTTTTCAGACTATAATCAGCTCGTAGTGTTGAATAATATGTTGACCAGAAAAAATGTGTATCAATTAAATTCAATCGGACTGAATAATGTGAGCTGTATTGCTAATTCTGCCGATGGGAACATATGGTTATATGATCAATCATCCGGCTCGCTGCTTAAAGTGAATGAGCAACTGACGATCCTTCAGAATACAAACTTGCGAACGATTTCTGAGAACCCAACTTCACCGACGGATATGACAGAATATGACAGAGCCTTATACATAGCCGATACCGTTGATGGCATACGAAAATTCGATCAGTTTGGATTTTATAATACCACGTATCATATTAAGACAAGCAGTTTCCAATTTTTTAATGCCTATCTAGTTTATTTCTCAACGCCTTATTTGTTTTCATATCATACCAAATCATTTACTGAACGAAAACTACCATTACCTGAACCTGAAAACATACTCCAACTAAGAGTAGAACGAAATCGACTCGTTATCCTTCGCAAGGATCGTGTTGATTTATTCGAATTGATTCAATAAATCAACACGTAGCAACTAATCAACAAACGCAAGCCTTGCAGTTCATATAAAAACTGCGTTGATTTGAATACCACCTTGGAATCGCTTCCTGTATTTGTTCAGGCATTGTCGCACAAATATTCCTATTTTTGACGTTAAATTTTCATTCTTGCTACGGACCTTCCTCCTGCTCATTTTCCTTCTACCTGTTTGCTCTTTTGCGTCGCGATACGATCGAGTTCAACACGACACGATGCATTCGAACATGCTTCACATCACCGAAATAAAGTTCAAGGGGAACAACATCACTAAACCGCAGATCATCCTTCGTGAAATGACGCTTCATTCGGGTGATAGTCTCTTGCAAGCAGACCTTGAATCTGAATTAGATTTTAATAAACGTCGTATACTGAATCTGCAACTTTTCTCTTCAGCCCGATATGACGTAATCCAAGTTGATGAAAATAATATCGAGATTACATTCACGGTGACTGAACTATTTTTTTGGATACCCAAACCAGAATTCACCTTGGCTGACCGAAACTTCAATGTCTGGTGGAAAGAGCAACATGCAAATATCGAACGAACCAATATTGGATTGCAATTAACACGTGTCAATTTCAGAGGACGAAGCGAGCGTATCGGAGGCACAGCTATGATAGGCTACAATAAATATTTTGATATTTTTTATAAGATACCATACATCGACCGGCATCTCAAACGTGGACTAGGCATCAGTGCAACGTATTCTACCGGACGAGAAGTGAGCTATCTAACCAGTCTGAACAAATTAAATTTTTATCATAATGATGAGTATCCGTATCAATATTTCCAAACCGAATTAACCTATACCTACCGCCCCGCCTACGCCATCATTCATGAACTAAATTTGAGTTATAACCATTACGCCATTACGCAAGATCTTTTCGACAAAAATCCTGATTATCTCGGAGGCAAAAAGAAACTCAATTATCTTGAATTGAAATTCACCGTCGGATTTAATAACACCGATATTCGCATCTACCCACTAAATGGGTTGGATGTAAAAGGAAGTATTACCAAACGAGGCTTGGGCATCGATAAGGACCTAAATCAATTCGCTATCCGCACAGAATTATCTTACTATAAAAAATTCAGTCCTCATTTTTCGTCTTCGCTCATTCTCAGAGGCAGACTTTCGTTTCCTGATGATCAACCTTATTTCAACGAACGTGCATTAGGCTTTAAAAATGACTATGTGCGTGGGTACGAATACTATGTCATTGATGGAAGTCATTACGCTGTATTGCGAGGCAATCTCCGATATCGCATCATTGATCGTGTCATTCATCAAGGCATCATCGGATTTATGAAATACATACCATTACGAATCTATGCAAAAGTGTATGATGATATTGGCTATGTCTACTCAAAAAATCCTGGCAACAGTTTTTTAAATAATAACATCTTAAATGGATATGGTGCGGGCATTGATATTATTGTTTCGTACTATCTCAAGTTCAGGATAGAATATAGTTTCAACCATTTAAAACAAAATGGATTATTTTTACATGGTAACAAAGAATAAAGCATGCATATAGCCATTTATAACCGTGCATTTGAAGAGGAAGACATCGTGTTGTTCAAACAATTGTTTGAAAGTTTAGAAAAGCATAAAATAACTGCTATTGTGTATGACGATCTCGCCAGACGTCTTGAACATATCATCCAACTTCCAACACAGCTCGAATGTTTTTCAGCATCTTGTCCCTTGCCTCTCAAAACAGACTTTCTCTTCAGTCTTGGCGGCGACGGAACAATGCTTGATACGGTTAAATTTGTCGGCGATAAGGCCATTCCTGTATTAGGAATCAACTTGGGACGACTTGGTTTTCTGGCTAGCACGAGCGCCGATCAAATCGAATTTGCGATTACATCATTGCTGGCCGGTAATTATATTTTAGATCCTCGCACACTGATGCATCTCGATTCTAGTATTCCTATTTTCGCAGATGCTCCTTATGCCTTGAATGAATTTTCATTGCATCGCAAAGACAGTTCGTCGCTTATAAAAATACATACATATTTAAATGGCGAATTTCTTTGCACGTATTGGGCCGACGGACTAATCGTATCAACCCCAACAGGCTCAACAGGCTATTCATTAAGTTGCGGTGGACCCATCATCTTTCCTCAAGCCAATAGCTTTGTTATCACACCCGTAGCGCCTCACAATCTGAATGTTCGTCCCTTGATTGTAGCCGACAGCAGCATTATCTCATTTGAAGTAGAAGGAAGAGCTGATCAATTTCTGTGCACACTCGATGCCCGCTCTGAAGCCATCGATAGCCATGTTTCGCTTGCCGTAAAAAAGGAAACCTTTGTGATGAATCTGATCCGACTTGAAGGACAGAATTTTTTACATACCCTGCAAACCAAATTGTATTGGGGGGTAGACAGAAGAAATTAACGATTCATCCAACACGATTTTAATACTACATGATTGCTATCATACGATAATCACTTACACAAACAATTCACCGGCCACATAATCGGCAAAAAGTTTTCCTTGCTGTGTAAGTTTTATCACATCGTTTTCAGCAACAAGTAAGCCTTCTTGTATGAAGTGCTGCACTGTTTTATCAAATGCGAACGCATCCTCCATACTACACTTATTTTTATGATAGGCCATATCAAATCCTTCCATCGTGCGAAGCGATGTCATGATGCGTTCATTCAGTTGTTGTGTTTCTGTCAGCACTTCCTGTTCAAAAGGCACGATTCCCTCGCCAAGCGATTTGATATATGTCATATTATTCGCCACATTCCATTGACGACTCACTCCATCAAATGAATGTGCAGATGGACCGATGCCTAGATATGGAATGCCTTTCCAATAATTACTATTATGCACTGCCCGTTTACCTGACAAAGCATAATTTGAAATTTCATAATGCTCATAGCCCTTTGCTTGCAGCGCTTTCATAAGATACTCAAATTGCGATGCACTTTGTTCGTGATTAATTGGCAGCGTCTTTTTTGATTTGATAAAGGAAGCCAATGCCGTTTTCGGTTCAACTGTCATTGCATAGCACGAGAGATGAGGCACTTCATATGTCAAGGCGGTATCAATATTCTGCTTCCATTTATCATCGCTTAATAGTGGATACCCAAAAATTAAATCAATACTAACATTCTCTATGCCGGCATCACGCGCAGCATCAATGCAACGAGCTGCCTGTGCAGCATCATGAGAGCGATTCATATACTGCAAGTCCTCATCAAAAAAACTTTGAATACCAATACTCAATCGATTGATGCCTGCATCGTTTAATGCGATTAATGCATCGCTTGACAGATCATCGGGATTTGCTTCGAGCGTACATTCGATTGTGTCGTGCACGCGAAACGTGTTGTGTATTTTATCTAGAATGGCAATCAATTCTCCCTTACTAAGCAAACTCGGTGTACCACCTCCGAAATAGATTGTATCCACGACATCGCCTTTCAGATACTCCTTGCGAAGTTCAATTTCCATCAATAATTGTTGAATAAGTTCGTTCTTATACGTTAAGGACGTAGAGAAATGAAAATCACAATAGTGACATGCTTTTTTACAAAATGGAATATGAATATAAATGCCTGCCATCAACCAGAATAAGAATAGTTGTAAAAGTAGTTTCTTTGCAGAACAAAAAACACAAGTATCTTTCGAATACGCGATGATAAAAAAAATAGGCCTTGTTGGTTGTTTCCTTCTTTCTATCTGCTTCAAGATGGAAGCGCAATTGCTGCATCTTACCTTGCGAGGAGAGACTACGTTATTTTTTTCATTGACACAAGTGCCTCAGACATTCAATTCATTTATTGACTGCAACGAAGCGCTTAAATCGGCTCATCTTGCACTCTACAAACAAGGTTATCTGACTGCCAGTATCGATTCCTTACGATGGGACGATACAAGTGCTTCTGCCTTCGTTACCATTGGAAAAAAATTTACTTGGGCTACGTTGAAGAATAAAAACATTCCTTCATCACTACTAACACAAACGCAATTTGACGAAAAAGAATATTTCAACAAACCAGTCGAAATAAAAAAACTTATTCCCGTATTTGAAAAAGTCATTCGATCTGTTGAAGATAACGGATATCCATTTGCATCTGTTTTTCTGGATAGCGTGGAGATACAAAGTAATCAAGTCAATGCCTTATTAACACTCGACAAAGGACCGCTTATCCATATCGATACGATCATTGTAAACGAAGATGCCAATATATCGAAACAGTACTTGATGCAATATCTAGGGCTTAAACAAGGAATGCTGTACAACGAATCTACCATCAGAGATATTAGCAAACGTATCAGGGAACTTCCGTTTTTACAAGAGGCCGCACCTTGGCGTATCGAATTTAATGTCGCTGAAACCAAATTGAGTTTGTATGTCAAAACAAAATCCGCTAACCGAGCCGATGTATTAATCGGTCTATTACCCAATAACGCTGAACGCGCTGGTAAATTTTTATTGACTGGTGATGTAAAGCTCGCCTTTATCAATGCATTAGGATACGGCGAAAATCTTACGATAAACTGGCAGAATCTTCAATACCAAAGTCCACGATATGACATCGATTTTCAATTGCCATATCTGTTGCATACACCTATCGGGGTTACAGGAAAATTTAATTTTTATAAGAAAGATACCACATTCAAAAATGTCAACGGCGAGCTTGGATTGATCTATCAATTCAGTGCCAATCAACAACTAAAACTCTATTATGAGCTAGCAAGTTCAAGAGTATTAAATATCAATATACCGTTACTGATCGCCACCCGACGCCTTCCTGAATTGGGCGATGTTACCTGTCGAAGTTTCGGATTAGAAACACAACGTAGTCATGTCGATTATAAACCGAATCCGCGCAACGGATATCGATTTAATTTGAATGCGAGTATCGCCTTCCGAAACATATTGAAAAATACAACTGTTGAAAGTACCCTCGATCCTGTATCGAATACGCCTTTTTCATATCTCTACGACAGCTTACAAACAACGAGTTTCAAGTATACAATAAAAGGTCAGGGTAGTTATTTTATTCCATTAGCAAAACGCTTGGCAGTCGCATCAACCTGTCATGCCGCTATTACCTATAGCTCGAATCCATTATATAAAAACGAACTCTTTCAAATCGGAGGATACCGTTTGCTTCGCGGATTCGATGAAGGCAGCTTGTATGTCAATGCCTATAGTGTACTCAGCATAGAGCCCCGCTATCTCCTTTCATTAAATTCTTATTTTTTTATGTTTGGCGACCTTGGCGTTATTCATGCAAACTATCATACCATCAACAAAACAGAAATACCCTATAGCGTCGGATTGGGTATGACGTTTGAAACCAAAGCCGGTCTATTTAATATCAGTTATGCACTCGGCGCTAAGCAGCATGAATCGTTCCAATTCAAATCATCAAAGATCCATTTCGGATATGTCAATTATTTTTAGTCTGCATACAATTGGCATCCTTACAATGGACTTACGAATACGCGTCAATCTGATTCATTTGAATTAACTTAGCTAAAATTTCACCTGAATGCCACGTATTACTTTTACCCTCTGCCTTCTCTTGTTTGCAGCGTCCTTATCTGCACAAACAAATCCTACACTACAGACCGGCAATTTCGCTGGCCCCTTTTCAATTTCATTATCCTCATCAACATCGTATGGCGACTTAGCCAAACCTAAATGGGATATCATCTTTCAATCGTTACCCAACGAAGCGGATGAAAATTTATTTCATTTGAAAGAATTGAAAGAAGAAAAGATGAAACAAAAACTATCCTTCATAGCAAATGGAGGCACGTCTATAGCTGCCAATAAAACTGCAGGAATAAACCCTACGATTGGAACCAATTTTAAAGGAAATGAATTAAAATCATGGACACCTACCGACAATAGCATTGCTGTTTCTAACGGCGGTAAAATAGTATCCTGCATCAATCAGGGCATCGAATATTATGACACAAGCGGAAACGCGTTTCTATTGAGTCAAACATGGGATGCGTTTATCAATGACCCATCACTCAATCAGGCTAAGTTTGATCCACGTGTAATCTATGATCGTCTTCACGATCGTTTTATCGTGGTATTACTTCACGGGTTTTCGTCAGACAAGTCAAAAATTTTAACCTGCTTCTCAAAGACAAATAATCCGATGGATGGATGGAATATCTATAAATTATCAGGCAACCCGTTTAATGATAGTTCATGGACCGACTATCCGACAATTGGCGTTTCAAATGATGAACTTTTTATCAATGGAAATAATTGGGGCGATGCACCCAATTACCCTTTCAGAGGAACCTTCATTTATCAGATTGGGCTCACTCAAGGTTATGCAGGCAATACATTAAGTTATGGCTTGTGGAATAATATCTATACCACTGACGGCAATCAAGGGCTTACATTGTATCCTGCATCAAACGGACAAGGCGGCGATATGAACGAGAAAATGTATTTTGTACAACTCATGCCTGATTCAGGTTCGCATGTATATCTCTTCGAAATTAATGGTAAATTAAGCTCGCCATCTAAAACATTAACAGCAAGTACATTTAGCATTCCGCACTATGAAGTATGTGCAGACGCGTTTCAGAAAGACCCGACCACAGGTTTCATTGATTCGTTAAGCACAGGAAGCGCTTGGACACAAAATGCATTTTATGTCAACAACACCGTACACTTTACTTTTGATGCCGATATTTCTGGCGGTTGGTGCGGACTTCATTATGGACGAATCTATCTCGATTCTAACAAAGCCGTTGTTACATCGTATGGACAAGCAGGAACAGACCTTTGCTACCCTGCAGTTGCTTCGCTCGGCTACGATTCTATAGACCGAAGTGTCGCCATCGCCTTTGTTCGTTCAGATAGTACAATCACACCCGAAACAGGTATCATCAGCGTGGATCACACTATGACATGGAGTGCGCGACAAACCGTAAAAGCGGGTGACACTTCCGTCAATATTTTATATCCACCAGACTATGGCATTCAACCAGAACGATGGGGCGATTACACAGGCATCTGCAGAAAGTATAACGCAGGCATGCCGCAAGTATGGATGGCCGGTGCGTATGGCGCAAATACACCGCCGCGAAATAATTCGTATGGAACTTGGATTGCACAAATCATAACAGGAGAAGCCAATGTCACTGGTATTGCATCTGAACAACAAGATGCATCCACATCGATGTTATATCCAAATCCTGCAACAGATATGTTTGCACTCGAATTTGAAAACAACAAAATAGGACAAGTATCTATCGACCTATATGATGCTACTGGACACCTAGTCCGGAATCTGTTCAACGATTATCTTCGTGAAAGTAAAAACAGAATTTCATTCAACCGACTAATGCTCTCTCGTGGAATGTATCTAGTGCGTATTACACGCGATGGTGAAATCATAGCGAATGAGAAATTATTGATGCAGTAATTCATCCTCATTTTTATGCTCGTATAGAAGATTCCATTATTTTTACTACTATGGCGCATCTTGATTATATCAACAAAAATAAATTGGCTTGGAATGAGCGAGCAAAAATTCATATCCATTCTGATTTTTATAATCAGGAAAAATTTCTGCAAGGCGAAAATTCACTGAAAGAAATTGAATTATCCTTGTTAGGTAACGTGAAAGGAAAAAATATGTTGCATCTGCAATGCCACTTCGGACAAGACACATTATCGCTGGCAAGGATGGGCGCAAAAGTCACCGGTGTTGACTTATCCAATGATGCGATCGCAATGGCCAAAGCCGCTGCAAAGCAACTTGAAATCGATGCAACCTTTATCTGTTGTGATTTGTACGATTTGCCACAACATCTTGATGAGCAATTTGATATCGTCTTTACAACCTATGGCACCATTGGTTGGCTACCTGATATAGATCGATGGGCAGCTATTGTTTCAAAATATCTTAAGCCGCAAGGCGAATTTATTTTTGTCGAATTCCACCCTGTGGTGTGGATGCTTGATAATGAGTTGAAACAAATCACGTATCGCTATTTTAATGACGACGCTATTGTTGAAGAGCTGGAAGGAACCTATGCCGATAAATCAGCTGCTATTACATTAGAAACTGTTTCGTGGAATCATGGCCTCGGCGAAGTGATTCAATCGTTACTTGATCAGCAGCTGCAATTGCTTTCCTTTCAAGAATTTGATTACTCACCTTATGATGTATTTTCGAATTCAATTGAGATCGCCCCATCACGATTTCAGGTACAACATCACGGAAATAAACTACCGATGTTGTATTCGCTTAAAATGAAAAAACAATCGTGAATCCTGCAGTGAGACCTGCCTATTTTTGATTAACTATCGCCGGCACAGGAATGATCTGAATGATTTTCATTTTATGCATCAATCGCATAATCAAAAAGGTCAAATCAAATTCAAACCATTTCTTTGCAAAATTTGCATCCTTCGAAGCAAAGTGATGATTGTTCTGAAACAATTCACCCATCAAAAGAATACCCCAAGGGCTGCTGTTTTTAGATTGGTCGCCGTTGTCAAAATTTGAATAGCCATATTTGTGTCCGCACCAATTAACGATAGCCCCTTGCACAGCACCCATAAAAAAATGAATAGGCAATAAAAGGAAGAACCAATAATTCGGCGCAAAGTGCACATAAAAAGAAATGTAAAGCAAGGCAAATACGATACGCGTCACAAAGTGATTGCCGAATTTATCCAAACGATCCCATTCAGGCAGATAATCCTTGGTAAACATCGGATCAGGTGTAAGCCGACGAGTAACCAATCCTCTAAACATACAATGCGTGCTTTTCATCATCTGCCATACATCTTTAAAAAAATGAGGGGAATGTGGATCCTGCTCAGTATCGCTGTGTTCATGATGCATACGATGTAAAACACCATAGGCACGTGGCACCAAAAAAGATGACCCCTGTAATAACCAAGTAGCGAAGTAGAACACTTTTTCCCATCGCTTGCTCGTAGTATACATCTGATGCGTGGCAAAACGATGCAGGAAGAATGAATGAAAGAAAAGCGATAAGAACCAATGAATGGTAAAGAAAAGTAGAATTGCGAACATGACGTTTTTTTAAAAGTGACCTAAGATAATTGATAAAACCCAAAACAACGAATAAAAGACATTGTAAATAAATATACCGCATAACAGCAAGCTCTGACTATGGATAGTGACCGACTGTATATGTTTATTTCTCATCGTCGTACCGAAAACATACAGAACATCCTTCAGTTTCATTCTATGATTCCTTCTTGCGGGATTCACGCATTCATTTATCTTCGCGCTTCAACATACGACAAGATGAATCCTACAGCCGATATACAAAAATTACCGCGACATTTTATTCCTTCAGATTTTACACTCACAACTTGGGATGAATTAAAACCACATTTTGATCAACTTATATCAAGAGAAATAAACAACAAACAAGCACTTGAAAAATGGTTGCAGGATGTCAGTGAAATACAAGCTGTCATCAGTGAAGATGCCTGTTGGCGACAAATTAAAATGACCTGCGATACAGAAAATAAAGAACTCGAAGACGCCTTTACATTTTTCTGTTTGGAGATCGAACCGAATATCAAACCCTATGCTGATGCCATTAATAAAAAATTAATGAGCTCGCCTTACGTAAACGAATTAGATGCAAACGAATATTTCACCTACTTACGGAGTGTAGAAAAAGAAATCAGGTTATTCAATGAAAAGAATATTGCGCTATCGGCCGATTTGAATGTGTTGGCGCAACAATATGGCTCGATCACGGGAAAGATGAGTGTCGAAATTAATGACAAGGAATATACCTTGCAACAAGCCGCTAAATTTCTGATGCAAAGCGACCGAAGCCTGCGTGAAAATGTCTATCATAAAGTAGCCGATCGTCGCAAACAAGATGAAGTTGAATTGAATACACTCTTTGATGCATTGGTTGCCAAACGACACGAAGTAGCCGTGAACGCAGGGTTTACCAACTACAGAGACTATAAGTTTGAAGAGCTTGGACGGTTCGATTATACTGTTCAAGATTGCGAACATTTTCATGCGTCAATTAAAAAATATATTCTGCCTATAGTCGAAGAATTATATGAACATAAACGTGTACAATTAGGACTCGATGAATTACGCCCTTGGGATTTGGATGCCGAACCAGCAGGTATCAAACCATTAGAGCCTTTCAAATCGGGTGATGAATTATTGGAAAAATCCATTCAGGCATTCTCTAATCTTCGACCATACTTTGGTGATTGTCTGCGAAAGATGAATGAACTGCATCAGTTTGATCTTGATAGTCGCAAAGGCAAAGCGCCAGGAGGATATAACTGCCCCTTAGCAGAAACAGGCGCGCCCTTTATTTTTATGAATGCGGCAGGCACAGCCGATGATGTGGTGACAATGATGCACGAAGGTGGTCATGCCCTGCATTCTTTTTTAAGTCACGATTTATCGCTCAGTGCCTTCAAAGAATATCCGATGGAAATGGCCGAACTAGCGAGTATGAGCATGGAGCTATTTAGTATGGACCAATGGCCAATTTTTTATCCTGATCAAGACGAACTCAAACGCGCAAAAATAGAAGAACTTGAGCGCGCCTTATCGATCTTTCCATGGATTGCTACCATCGATAAATTTCAACATTGGCTCTATACACATCCCGAACATACCCAAGAAGAACGAATGAATGCGTGGCTTGACATTCATACAGAATTCTCACCAACGAATATCAATTGGGACGGACTTGAACATAACCGTTCTATCTTATGGCAAAAACAATTGCATCTTTTTGAAGTGCCATTTTATTATATCGAATATGGCATCGCTCAACTTGGCGCACTAGCTATGTGGAAAGAATATAAAAAAGATCCAGAACAAACACTCGACAATTATATGCTTGCGCTCAGCAAAGGGTATACCATCACCTTAAAAGAATTAT
>CAIRSV010000245.1 GCA_903881265.1 uncultured Bacteroidota bacterium | reverse complement strand
TGTCTTCACAAAACATAGAATCACTCTTCGAAGGTCACTCTTCGAAGGCTGTGCCTTCGCAAGCCCTATGTTCTTTATAGGATTTCCCTATCCTATACCAAAAAAGAAAATCAACTTCTATCAACCACTCTTCGAAGGCTGCGCCTTCGTATCCCCTATGTTCTCTATAGTGTTTCCCTATTCCTATATCAGAAAAGAAAATCGATTTCTATCAACCCTTTACCGTTGATATAATTACTTGCACTGCTATACAAATAGTCCTGCGGATTTGCAACATAACCCGCGCGAACAGGGTTTTCATGAATATAATTTAATTTCATTAATGCCATTTCGCGAGTCAATAATTCTTCAGGATGACTATCTTGTATCCAAATCTGATAATGCTCATTTCGAGCATGCCGACTTGCATAATACTTCAGTTGATGAAGTATCCAATGCCTTCTGCTTTCTTCTTCAGATTCAATAATACCAATCATTTGCCGATGGGTATAGGCTTTGAAATCTCTGATAATATCACTTAAGTAATTTTCTTCCTTAGCTCTTGCTATCAGATGAAGGTGATTGCTCATAATCACATAGGCATTTAAAATAAGTCCTTTATGATTCCGACAATATTGAAAACTCTCAAGCAATATATCACGATACGTCTTTCTTGTAAATAAATCAATCCAACCGCAAACGGTGAAGGTTAAAAAATGAGTTGCATGTTGGTCACGGATGCAATAGCCTTCTTTAAAGACAGTGTTGTTTTTCATAGGAAGACAAAAATAAGAATCATGGGAATATGATGGGAATATTTTTGGAATACGTGATAGTTTATGTTGCAGGCAAAGCCTGCGAAGAACATAATGCTTGCGAAGGCACAGCCTTCGAAGAGTGGACCCTGCGCGAACAGGATTTATGTGAAGATGTTTCAAACATTTTTGGAATACGTGATGGTTTATGTTGCAGGCAAAGCCTGCGAAGAACATAGGGCTTGCGAAGGCACAGCCTTCGAAGAGTGGAAGAGTGGAATAAAAAAACTAAATTAGCAAATCAATAAACCTACTTTAATTCTAATTCAAGCGTATTGTTCGGGTTGATACGAAATGGCAATTGCTTTGTGCCCAAGGCCGGATTTTTTGGATCAACCGGATAAACAATGCGCAATGGATAATTAGATAGCAGCTGTAAGCGTTGCTCATTTAAATTACCTGTAATATTCATCGTATAAAAAGTCACAAACTGATCGCCCAATGTCGTTTGTAATTGTATCTTACCTAAGGCATTGCTATTCATAATAGCAAGCGTACCTGGCTCAGGAAGTTGTATTTCAAATGATGCATCAAACGAGATATCAATACTAGCCTTATACGTTGGAAGCGAATTAATTTCTACATAATACGTGCCGGGCTCATACATCAACGACTCACTACATTTTTGTTTGATTGTGGCACCACTTGCAAATCGACGATTCACAACAGCCGTGTACTCTGTCATCGGACGTTTGATATTACCCTGATACCTAAATTGTAATGTGCCATCACTTACTTTGACAATGACTTTAGTGACCGTATTCGGTTTGATTTCAATATTATTTGCATACAAATCATCAAACCCTTTAATCACAAGATTATACGTTCCTTGCGGTACACTTTGAGGAACAGGATCCGCACCATTCATATCACGTCTAAATGATGTGACCGTTTGATTAGTTTTTGCGTCCTGCATTAATATCATTGGTTTGGCCGTCGGATAAGTCTTGCCATTAGTCCCTTTAAAATATACCTGCACCTTCGTTTCTTTATCAGCAACTACCTCAGTTGTGTATTCAATACTATTGTTCAGAAACACAGGCGGCTCAGCCATCACGGTATCCTTCTTAGCAACTACGGCTGCTTTCTTCTCTTCCATTTTAAAATGAAGCGCCACCTTACGGCCTTTGAGATTCATCGTAGTTGGTGTAGGCATAAAAAATGCATACGACATTCGCTTTGGATACAACGCCATTTTCATGGTGGCTAGATATTCTTTAGGATGCTCTTGATACTCAAATTGTACCCTGACTTTTTTCGGATATAGTAGGGTTGATTTCTTTGCGATAATCGAAGAAATCGTTTTGTTTAATGCTATGACTTTATAAACAGGACTTAGATTATCAAATACGGGACTGACTTTTTTTGGCTCTTCATATTCAAACGCCAAACTCGCCTTCTTCGCATAGGTCAATCCCGATTTCTTAGCACTCACTGATGGCTTCGATGACTTCAATGTCAGCGCCATATAGCGAGGTGCTAACAAATCAAATACCGGACTGACTTTTTTTGGTTCTTCATATTCAAACGCCAAACTCGCCTTCTTCGCATAAGTCAATCCCGATTTCTTAGCAGTCACTGATGGCTTCGATGACTTCAATGTCAACGCCTTGTAACGAGGTGCTAGCATATCAAATACCGGAGATACTTTTTTTGGTTCTTCATATTCAAATACAAGACTTACTTTTTTAGCAAACGCGAATGTTGATTTTTTTATCTTAATGGCAACCTTCGCTGCATTCAGTTTTTTCTGTCCATTGAGTGCATTCAAGGCTTCTAACTCCTTACTCGATTTCTTGGGTTCTATTAAATCAATCCGGATTGTAACCGATTCAATTTTTTTCATCGGTGTAGTTTCAAATACTGGATGAATGGCTTCATGCGTTGGTACCGGAATTCGTTTGAATGTCAACTTCACAATACGCCATTTAGTTCGTTCCGTGATTACGGTGTCCTTTATGATTGGAGCTGGCGCGACAGTATCTTTTATCACAACCACAGGCGCGACAGTATCTTTTATTGCAGGGACATTCGAATAGGTCGTCACCAATTTTAATTGCTTCGGCTTATCGATGATGGTTTTATTCGCATCTAAAATTAAATTCACAGCCCGTTGAATATCGTCGGTTGTACTCACTTCAATATAATTACCCAAACAAGCATAATAACTTTTCAGTGCGGCATTACTATCGAGTCCAATGATATAAGGTTTGATGCTAATTTTCTTTTTTAGCAACTCTTGATAAATACCACACACATCGCCTCCGCAACTTTCGCCACCATCCGTAATAAAAATTACACTGTAATCATAGTTCTGTACTTCATTCAATTCGTTTTCAGAGGCTTTTTTCAAACTATAGGCAATTGGCGACGAACCAATAGGTGCTAGGTTGCTCAATCGAGTTTTGATTTGATTGGTATTCTGCAAATTAAAAGGCACTTCAAGTCGCGTATCAATACAATTCTGCAATTGCGCAGGATACATAGTACCATATGCTCGCACACCAAATTCTATTTCATTGTTGACAACATATACGCTGTCCATAATTTTCAACAAGATATTGGATGCTACTTCAAACCTTGTATAACCCGCATTCCATGGATACGTCATACTCGACGATGCATCTAATAAAAATAAGATTCGGGTTTTCTTAATCGTAGGTTGAGCAGAAATTGTGAAGGTGACAAAAAGCAACGACAGCAGACATAGAACGAGAGACATACCACGTAAGAAAAATTTCTTCTTCGACAGCGCAGCCTGACATTCGTTATCAGGCATAGGACCTTGTAAATGACACCTGCGATCTGAATTCATATGTTGCTTCTTAATAATCTCCAAGTGTTTCGGGCAATTGAGCCAAGGCCGATTCTAGCTGTGCATCATTGGGTGCGATGCCATGCCATTCGTGGGTGCCTTCCATAAAGTCGACTCCTTTACCCATAATGGTTTTCATTAGGATACAAATCGGTGTGCCTTTACCTAGCATTGATTTTGCTTTCGCTAATGTGGCGACAACTTCATCCATATCATTACCATCCATTTCCAACACGTCCCAACCAAACGCTCTCCATTTGGCTTCTAGGTTTTCGAGATTCAATACATTTTTTGTACTACCATCAATCTGTTGTCCGTTATAGTCGACCGTGGCAATCAGATTATCAACTTTATTATGTGCGGCAAACATAATGGCTTCCCAGTTTTGACCTTCTTGTAATTCACCATCACCGTGAAGCGAGTATACGACACTACTATCGTTATTCATCTTCTTAGCCAAGGCAGCACCTACAGCCACACTTAATCCTTGTCCGAGCGAACCGCTTGCAATACGCACACCAGGCAAATGTTCGTGCGTAGCAGGATGTCCTTGCAATCGTGAATTCAATTTTCTAAACGTAGATAATTCAGCGACAGGGAAGTAACCGCTTCTCGCCAATACACTATAAAACAAGGGTGAAATATGACCGTTCGACAGGAAAAAAAGATCCTCATTGATACCATCCATCGTAAAGGATGGATTGTGTTTCATAGTATTGAAATATAAGGCTACCAAAAGATCTGCGCAGCCTAAGGATCCTCCCGGATGTCCGCTTTGCACAGCATGCACCATTCTTACGATATCGCGTCTTACCTGCGAGGCAGTTTCTTGTAATGTTGGCATAAATGTTACCCGTTTTTTAGTTTCGGGCAAAGGTAAAAGAATTAAAGGAGTTTGAAAATAAAAAAACACACCCTGAAATCAATATTGGCCATGCCTATGCAATGGTGTTTTTGTTCTGTCATTTTTCCACAGAAATTCAATCAACATAAAAACCCCGCTTAGTGCGGGGCTTTTATATTGTGTTGTCAACTTATTTTGCAATCACCAATCGATGAATTGATTTTTTATCCTTCATATCCAGCTTAATGAAATAGATACCATTCGCAAGCGCTGTTGTATTTATTTTCATACTGTTGTTCACTACCAAGGCATTCTCGTTATAAAGTACGCGTTGGCCAACTGCATTTAGTATAGAATAGTTCATTGATCCGTTTGCAGGCGTTGTGATGGTAATTTCATCAGATGCCGGGTTAGGATACAATGTAGACTGCAAGCTGCTGATATCATTGACACCAACACTATTATTTCCTAACGCTAATATTTCGATATCATCCACTGCAGCCTCAACCCAAGTACCAGTGACATTGGTGTAAACAGTATCCGTGGCAATAAACATCAGTTTGAATGAAGTCCCTTTTGTTAAATCAGGAATCACGACACTGCGTCTCCATCGTACATCCGGCTTGTATGTTTTTTCAGCCATACTCCACGTTGTGCCGTTATCATATGAAATCCATACTCTCCATAAATCCTTTCCAATATTCGTTGGACCCTGACTATTCGAAAACCATCTCCAATATGATATGACCGGTTGTGTATATCCTGATAAATCATAACTTGGGGTAATCAATGAGGTTCTGCCACCATCGACATCGGCAGTGTTTGCCGCACTTGCTGCGGAAGCTCCGTTTCCAGTAACAGCGCATTTACCGGTGCCGGTGGTATGATCTTTGCCTGTCTGCACAGTATCACCATTCGTAACTGATGAAATTGGCACAGCGACAATCCATTTTCCAGCTGTGGCATTATCGTTTGAGAAGTTGCCAATAGTCCATCCAACAGATGAATTGGTAACCGCATCAAATGGTTCGCTCATATAAGAGTTATAACCAACCAATAAATAATATGGTATGTTGCGGCTTGTGAATCCGGTATTGAAATTCGAGTTGAGTGGTGAGTATGCCGACAAGATATTTGAATAATCATACACGGCAAACATATACTCATACACATCACCTGCCATTGAGGATGGAAACTGACACGTATAATTCGTCAGTGATTTAGTCATCACAATTGTATCCGAAGGTATCGTTCCTTTTTTCCTGTAAATCATTTTTACATCACCCAAAAAGGCAGGGAAATCAGCAATCGCATCTGCAGTGATAGTGAATGGAGCCGCTGCAGGTATCGTAGCCGATGCCGTATGGACTAATTTTGTATTGGTCAACAAATAAATACCGTGTGCTGCAAACGCAGGCACGATATAATTGAAGTGAGGCGTACCATCTGTGATATTACCGTTATCATCATCGTAGGTCAAGGCATCTATCAAGATATCTTGATAGACAGCACCTTCAGTTCCATCAGGACCATTGGCGAGACCATAATATGAGGCTGCAAACAAATCACCCATAGAATCAATGCTATTCCAATTTTGCGCCACATCCCACCAAGCTCCTGCGATAATTTCACCATCAGCATGCACCTGTCCGACGAGATCCTGCGGATATACTTTCGGATTGATATCATAACGACGGATATAATCGGTCGGCGAACTGGCACCCAATCCGACAATTCCTGTTTTTAAGATACAATTGGCCCATGTATCAGCATAACCTTCGCCCATGCCCCCGTTATCAAAACTACCACCTTGCCAGGTATAAAATTTATCGTTGATGCCATGTCCATATTCGTGCGTCATTACATCGCCTATATATGAAAACGCATTGCAACCACCGCCGGCTGCGTAAAAGTTAATTGATGTTCCGTTGTAAAACGCATTGCACGTGCCTGCGACATCGACATTAGCAGGAAGCGGATTATCCATTACCGTAAACGTCGGGAATTTAGCTTTCATAAAATCATGTATTTCATTGACATGATAATAGACATTCACTCCTCGGACATTCGAATTGGCAACAGTCACATCAAAGGTGGTTGAATCACCTGAAGAAACAAACGCGTGATTGAAAGATGCTGACGTCGTGGCACTTGCAGCCGAATTCAATACTTTTACCCATTTACCTTCAAGTGAAATAGTAGCCGTAGCTGCAGAAGGAATTGTTGCAATTCCGCTGTTGTCTGTATAATACGTCGTAGCGCCAACTTTGACTTTTAAATTTTTCATTGGGCGGTTTTCAGTCGCGGTATATTGATTCACCGGATGCACATCCCCTTTTATTTTGGCATCAAAAAAATGCACTTCATTTTGCCTATACAGAATATCGCCAGTGTTGGCGTCAACATAATTCAAATAGTTGCCAGGTGTTTTATTATCATTAATTGTTTCAACATGCACCACATACACAAGACGGTATTCATTTGCACCGTCAACAGGTAAAGGAAGTATTTTCATATCGGCCGCAACAGAGGTATTCGTCACTGTCGTGGTAATCGCCTGAACCGCTTTTTGTATCGCATCCGCTGGCGTAAGTGTCGCTGCAAGCGCCGGAATATTGCGATGCGCATCCAAGCCTACTAGCGTAATTCGTAAATCTTGTGTAAACCTAACGCTAACGCGGCTCCACAAAATTTCTTTATTATCGTGCATCTGTTTAAAATCAACATTGATATACTTTCCGTCATTAAAGTTGCGGGTTAACACCAATTCATTCAATGGCAAATCAAAGCCTGCAAATGACTGTTGTAAAAACGCTATTGCCTTAGCGACAGGATCGTTTCCGCCGGGTGCAAATGAAATCGGCGTACCGAATGCACGATGAGGAAGTTTGGTATATTGGTTAAACGTAGCGCCCCAAGAAGGATATTGTTGAATAAACTGCTGCCAGCCAATCTGTTTTTTAAGATAGGATGTGTTTAGTCCATTAGCGGCATCAACTGCATCGTGAAACGGAGTAATATCTTTATTGACATTCCCTGTATTGTGAACATCTTGTGCGTGAATGCTCGCGAAAGCCAGCATTGTGATGAATGAAAGGACGAATTGTTTCATTTATTTTTTTTTAGAGGGATGAAAATAGTTAGCGCTCGGGGTTCGACCAAAATAAATGCGGTGAAACTTAATAGAAATAGGTTATAGATGTTCGAGTGGAAGGCTGCCTGTATTTGCAAGACATCGAATGTTCAAGAATCTGTCAACCTACTTCCTTTTTAGTTCGCATGTGATTATGCCTTGAGTTTGATCGGCACGATTAGTTTCAACGACACCGAACGCCCCATATTATACACGCCCATTCTGCCAGTTGAACGATTGCCTTCGGTGTATTTTAATCGGCTCAGATGACTTTGATACGCGTTGTCGGTGAGGTTATTGACATTGAGGAAAATGGAACAACGAAGTTGCTTGTTATGATGAATAGTAGTGCCCAAGCCCGCGTTGATCAGTGTGTATCCGGATGTGGCTGTTTCAGTGCCATAGGCTTTGAAATAGAAGTTTTGCGCGAAATAATTTTCCATATCAATGCTGAAATAACTATTTCTAAGATACTTGCCCAATCTTGCTTTCTCGATCTTCAGTTCGCTGCGCCATTTCGCTGCCGGTATCTGTGGCAGGTATTTCGTTGAATCGGGTTGTGAGTTCTGTTGCGCCTGCACATATGAAAACGCATTTTGGATATGCAACCAATCCCAGGGATGCGGATGAATATCAATCGTCAGTTCACCACCCACTAGATTTGCATTGCCTTGCACAAAGCGAAAGGTTTGCAAACCATTTGTCAGCGAGTCGCCACCAAGCACATTATTCAGTTTTCGTTGATAGATGAAATGCTGGATCGAATTATCAAAAACATCAAGCTCAATGGTGAGATGTTCGGTATTCACACCGAATGCGGCATCAAGTTCCCAACTATTTTCTGGTTTGAGTTTTGTATCGCCTAATTCATATCGACCAGTCCCTTCATGTTCGCCATTCGCAGCGAGTTCGCCAATATTGGGCGCTCTGAACCCGCGCGATATGTTGAGTTTGACAAACACCTTTTTTGAACATTGATACGCCAACCCCAAGCTTCCTGAGGCTCCCTTAAACACGGAATTAAAATCAAGAAACTTGCGGGTATAGCCCGCACTATCCAATAATGTCTTGTTGCCTTGCTGATCGAGTGTCAATTGTTTGCCATGTTCGTTACGTATATCATATCGAAGTCCACCACTGATGTCGAGTTTATTGATGGTCTTTTTTGCAATGACATACGCTCCGATATCAAATAAAGTATAATCAGGTACCAAAAATTCAATCCCTTTATTCTGGGAAATCTGCTTCATACCATTCAAGCCAAGTGTGAAGTTCCAAGTGTTGACGTCGGGTAATACATACCGAAGATCATAATTGATTGTGTGCAATAAAAAATAGAGGCCGTATGCATCAGGTTGCAATACATTGGCAAACTCTTGTCGTCTGTTTTGCTGATAACCTAAGGTCAACTTCAAGCTGCCATCCTTTATATAGTAATTCGTATTCCACGCGGCTTTGTAATGATAAATTTGCTGATAAGGTGTCGTTGGCCGATACGATAGATAGTCGTTGTGATTCGCCAATTGAGTGACCGATGTGGAATCGTTTATTGCAATATCCTTGACAAAGTTGCCACTCACGCTATCGCGCGCTCCTTCGACAATGCCGGGCATCAAATGATAGCTACTGAGATTGATATGAGAATAGCCCCACGATTTATTCAAGCCAAGGATTACGCCAAGATTATTTTCCCTGAAGCCTGAATTGAAGACATACCCATCATACTTATTTTTATACGCGTGCGCTGCCTTGTTGCTGTATCGCACATCCCAACTCAATCCTTTGATATTGCCTGCGACATTTCCTGACAGGTTATACAAGCCATTGTTCGATTGATAGTTGGCACTAAGCGAACCATTTATTTTTCCTGACGGTAGGGTCGGATACGACATCATATTCACCACACCGGCCATCGCATCGCTACCAAAAGCCAGACTCGCAGGACCTTTCAGAATCTCAACATTATTGACGGCGTTCTCATCGATTTCGATACCGTGTTCATCGCCCCATTGTTGTCCTTCCTGACGGATACCATCATTCACTACTACCACACGGTTATAGCCCAAACCGCGTATCACAGGTTTCGAAATACCCGCGCCGGTTGTAATCTGCGACACACCTGCTTGGGTTGAAATCGCATCAATGATATTTGTGGATGCGCGCTGTATCAGATCGGTGTGCGAGATCGATGAAATAGAGACCGGTGTGCGATTTCGTTCGGTGGCTTTTGACATACCTGTCACCACCAAATCGTGCATTTCTTTAACTGATAACTGAATTGTAAAATCTTTGATGCGCTGTTTAGACAAATCAACGTACGCAACGATTGTTTGATAACCGATAAAGCTAACCTGTATCAGCACCCTATTATCGGGTAGGTTTTCTATGCTATAATAACCGTCTTGATTCGTGACGGCACCTGTTTTTAAATCAGGTAGATAAACAGAAACACCGGGCAAGGTTTCGCCCGTCTTCTGATCTGTAATTTTTCCGCTGAGGGATATGTTGGTATTGATGGCGAAGGCTGTACTTGTTAGCAGCATCATCCACGACCATAGTATGATTTTCATTTGTACGATATGAATTGTTGAATAATAAGACAGCAAGCAAGTACATATGCCTGATAGATGCTGTCAATTAAAAAGAAGAAAAAGAGATATTATACAACAATAGGAGGCGCTCTTAGTTGCCTGCATGAATAGACATTACCAAACAATACTTCGTTGAGATCAACGTTGAAGGACGCATTACAAAAGAAAGGCCTTGATAAAAAATCGTAGCAAGGTAAGTGAGTATCGAACGCAGCAAATTGCTGATC
>CAIRSV010000244.1 GCA_903881265.1 uncultured Bacteroidota bacterium | reverse complement strand
GCATGCAAATGTAATAACAATTGATTTGCGAGTGAGTAGGGATGTGGGCATTGTTTCATGATTAAAGCGCCAATAATTGGGTCAGTCGTATTTCCTGCGGTAGTTCACGCAAAGGCTTGATACCCTTGTAAATCCAAGAACAGACGTTGAAAGAGTGTGTCCGTTTTGAACACGCCATAACATCGTCTTTTCAATACTTTTATTTTGTTGTTTAATCCTTCGACAAAACCACTATTCTTACGTTCCTTAAAATAGTTTAGAATTGTTGTCTTATATTTTGTAAGGGTCTTGATGAATCCATCAAATTCGCTTAACCCACTTTTTTGGATGGTTGCTATCCATCGATTCAGTTTTGTAAGTGCCGTTTTTCTGTTCTGATGCATGTTAAAAATATGGGTAAGCTTCAAAGCTGCGCGATGCATTTCTTTAAGCTTTGGTGAATGCTTGTACAGCAGAGCAAGCTGATCTTTTTCAACGTCTGATAAGCATTCGTGTTTCTTTCGAACAATCCACATCATGTTGTCGAGCTTTGCATATTCTTCTTGTGGCAGCATGCTCTTTAAACGCTTCATTTCAGAAATCCGCAACTGATCAAGTGGCTCTCTATAAAGTTTTGAAACGTGATAACGATCAACAACAACAACACGTTCACCAAAAATTTCACACGCTGATTGTACAAAACTATCACACATATCGGTACAAACAGAATTAACTGTCTTTCTTAAACGCTCTGGGATCGATTCGAGAAATGTCTTAACTGTTTCCTTGAGTCGATTTGGTAGAACGGCTATCACGGAGAGGTCACCTTTTTTATTTTTTGAACTCACAATGACCACATACTCGTTGTGACCTTTTCGAAGAGCAATCTCATCAATACCAAGTGTTGTTAATTCAGTGTATTGTGTCCAGTTAACGTCTTTTTTAACACTTCGTTGAAGGGCTGATTCAACAATTTCATAACTAACTTTTTCCTTTTTTGCAACATCTTCAACCGTGCTGTGGATGAGTTGGCGATTGATGTAACGATCGAAGCCTTTCGTCGTCTTGGATCTACGTTCGACCCAATCATAACGCTCAGAACTTAAGGGATGATCATCACAATGGGGGCATTGGTAACGAACTACACGAATTCTTAAAAACACAGGTTGATCTAAAATGGGCAGATGTTGAATGGTTAAAACTTCACCATGTCCGTGTCTCTTGTTTGTCAATTGTCCGCACTTATGACAGGCAGTCTCGGTCTTCGTACTTTCAACATCAATGATGATGTTTCCAGAGATATCAACGGTTTGTGAGATGATTTTAAGAGAATCGATACCAAGAGGAATGCTTAGATTGGACATTATGTGATGAAATTCCGTTACCTATTATTTTGTTAAGGTCATCTTAGCCCAATCTAGGCCTCATTTCTATACCGCAGCAAATACGACTGAGCCCCCAAATTGCCATAACACGCTTTGTGTACGATACACGGCGACTTGATGCATTGTAATATTTTACCGCATCGAACCATGTCCCGTGTTTTTTGTACAAAGATGTCAAAAGTTCAGCAGCGAAGCGAATATTGTGGTATGGATTCAAGGCACGCTCAATACTTTTAAGTTTAGTTTTATGGCTCTTAAAGCAGAGTTGCATCGCGCCCAAATAAAGATTTCCACCTTTTTGTGCTTGCTCTGATACATATTTAACGGCATCAGCGTGTGATTTAAAATAACGCGCACGACCACGCGAGTGTACGGCATATGGCTTTTGTCCAGATTCGACCATAGCAACGGCCGCAAGCAAATTCTTTGGAATATTATATTCTTCTTCCATCTGGCTAATAATTTCTAAGCAATCTGCTGAGTGCAACAGTGCATTAGTTTCATTATGTGAATTCCTAATTTTTGGCAACATAGTTGCTTTAACTGGAAAAGTAAGTGCAAAAAAGACAAGCACTGTCATTGTTATTATATGTTTAATCATTGATCTGTTGTACCTCTATTACTTCAGGAACATAAAACTTCAGCATATTTTCAATGCCTGATTTTAGCGTTACTGTTGAACTAGGACACCCCGAACAAGCGCCTTTCATTTTTAAATACACGATACCGTCAACAAAAGAATGAAGAACAATATCACCGCCATCGTTAGCAACTGCTGGACGAACGCGTGTATCTATAATTTCTTGTATTTGTTTAAATACTGGATCGGTTGATCCTTCTGTTGCATCTAATCCTTTGTCGTGCCCCATTATAATAGGCAATTCGTTAACAAAGTGTTCCATTATAATACCCAGAACATGAGGTTTTACTACAAACCAATCTTTTTCTTGATCT
>CAIRSV010000243.1 GCA_903881265.1 uncultured Bacteroidota bacterium | reverse complement strand
TTCGGAAAAATCTCAACAGGTGCATTAAGTGATTTACAACAAGTGACACGAGTTGCGTATGCTATGGTAAGTGTATACGGAATGAGTGACAAAATAGGTAATGTCAGTTTCTATGATCCAAATAATGAAAACAGTTTCCAGAAACCATATAGCGAAGAAACCGGCAAGGTGATTGACGCCGAAGTACGAAAACTAAGTGAAGAAGCCTATATCCGTGTCAAGAAATTATTACTTGAAAAAATGGAGTTTGTGAAAATTATTGCAGAGGAATTATTACTGAAAGAAGTGATTTACAAAGACGACATAGAAAAATTAATTGGGAAGCGCCCATTTGATGAGCAAATTGTCTTTGATGAAACACCTGCCAATATCGAACAGCCTGCCACAACAGACGAGGCGCCTGCACCTTCTGAACCAAGCGCTTCTTAATCTAAAATTGGTTGAACATGACTAGCAATTCTCGAGAAAGCATCATTGGGAAAATTAGAAAAGCATTGGCAGAGAATAGTCTACCGATGCCTTTCCCTGAGGCTGATAAGCTGACTGCCTTTTATGACAATGGTTCTTTAAGCCCTGAAGAAAAATTCGCGCAAGAGTTTAGTGCATTGGGTGGCAAGTTTGTGTATTGCGAAAATGAACAAGAATTGATGGAGCAACTTGACGCACTCGCCGATACGATGCGTTGGACTAAAATACATAGCAAAGATTCATTTTTACTTACTCTGTTTCAGGAACAAGAAATCACGTTGGTGCAACAAGGAAACGATATGAGTGATATCGAAGTAGGGATATCACTTTGCGAATCATTGGTGGCGCGAACTGGCAGTGTGTTGGTCAGTGCCGCACAAGAATATGGTCGGGCACTTCCTGTCTATTCGCCCATTCATATTACAGTGGCTTTTGCCAATCAATTAGTGTGGGACATTTCAGATGCATTTACATTACTCAACGAAAAATACAAGCACAATCTACCTTCATTAATAAGTCTAACCACGGGCCCAAGTCGCACTGCCGATATCGAAAAAACATTGGTAGTGGGGGTACATGGACCTAAGGAAGTGTATGTCTTCTTTGTCGATAAAAATTGGAATACATAAACAGTTCCATGTTTTCAATCTCTTGTTAGCAAACAATCTATTCAAGTGCTATGACAAAAAAGGCCTGCACATTCATATTGAATCGCAAGCCTTTTTAATGTGTCTACTTTTATAATCGCTTACCTTAGATGTCGCCCACCATATTTTCAGGTTTCACCCAAGCATCAAAATCTTTTGCAGTTACGTAGCCTAATTTCACAGCCATCGCCTTGAGCGTTGTGCCTTCCTTATGGGCTTTCTGCGCAATTTCTGCTGATTTATAATAACCAATTTTTGTATTCAGCGCCGTCACCAACATCAGTGAATTATCGACGTGCTTTTTGATATTCTCTTTAATGGGTTCTATGCCTACGGCGCATTTATCATTGAATGAAACACAACCATCTCCGATCAAACGTGCACTATGAAGGAAGTTGTAAATCATCATTGGCTTGAAGACATTTAATTCAAAGTGACCCATACTGCCGCCGATACTAATGGCCACATCATTCCCCATCACCTGAGCGGCTATCATTGTGAGCGCTTCGCATTGTGTTGGATTCACCTTACCGGGCATAATCGAACTTCCAGGTTCGTTATCAGGGATATACAATTCACCGATACCACTTCGCGGACCAGATGAAAGCATGCGTATATCATTTGCGATTTTCATCAATGAGACGGCTACCGTCTTTAACGCACCATGCGCTTCGACGATAGCATCGTGTGCGGCCAAGGCTTCAAATTTATTATCGGCCGTAACAAAAGGTAATTTAGTGAGCTTCGCAATATGTTTAGCGACATTCTTTGAATAGCCTTTGGGTGTGTTGATACCGGTGCCAACCGCAGTGCCTCCAAGGGCCAATTCAGCTAGATGCGTTAGACTATTTTTCAATGTCATCAAACCATGATCAAGTTGCGACACATAACCGCTCATCTCCTGACCAACGGTCAACGGTGTTGCATCCATAAAGTGGGTACGTCCGATTTTCACCACCTTCATAAATTTCTTACTTTTCTTATCGAGGGTGTTTCTTAATGTAGTGATACCCGGAATCGTGGTATGTATTAAAATTTTAAACGCAGCAATATGCATAGCCGTCGGGAAGGTATCATTGCTACTCTGACTCTTATTGACATCATCATTCGGATGAAGAAATTTCTCCTTATCCTTTAGTTTACCACCTTGTAACACGTGTCCACGATACGCGATTACTTCATTCACATTCATATTACTTTGTGTGCCGCTGCCGGTTTGCCAAACAACCAATGGAAAGGCATCGGCATGTTTTCCTTCAATAATTTCATCACAGACCTTACCAATCAGTTCGCACTTTTCGCTCGATAATACCTTGGCTTCATAATTTGTAATGGCTGCTGCTTTTTTCAAATACGCGAATGCTTCGATAATTTCTTTCGGCATACGGTTAATGTCTTGCGCGATTTTAAAGTTGTCGATCGAGCGTTGTGTCTGTGCTCCGTAAATCGCATTGGCAGGTACGGAAACCTCGCCCATCGTGTCTTTTTCAATTCTGTATTGCATAATGTATACGTTATTTATAATGTAAAATAAATGATAGTGTGCTGATATTGCCTTGTTGTCGACATGGTGTAATGGTAGGATAGCAGCTTGAAGTAAGCGAGCGATTCACTTGATTCAACCGCGCAAGTATCTTGTTGTTCATCAAACGCAACATTAATTAAACGAATAACTTACGCTGCCATCCTTTTCATCCTTCAATTGAATTCCTTTCTCAAGCAATTCATGTCTGATCTTATCGCTAGTGGCAAAATCTTTTTTCAATTTGGCTTCTTTTCGAATATCAATCAATACTTGCATCGCAACATCGAGCTTGCTGTTATTATTATCTTCGAGCGGTTTCAAACCAAATACATCAATGAGATAATCATCAAATGTTTTTTCTAATAAAGCCACAGATGCAGGTTGTACCTGTTCGGCTTTGATATTACCATCCTTCAAGCTGTTAATGATCGACGACAATTCAAACAGACAGGCAATGGTCTTAGCCGTATTGAAGTCGTCATTCATATTAGTCTTACATTCGGCACAAGCCTCTGCAATCTGTGTGTCGGTTGCCGATAATTCGCTCCCTAACGCGTTCAGATTTTTAATGATACTCCTAGCCTCCATTAATCGTTTTAACCCTTTCTCAGCATCCTGCAACCCTTTGATATTAATATCCAATTCGGATGAATAATGCGATTGTAAAAATAAAAAACGTAACACCATTGGTGAATACGCCTTATCGAGTAATGGATGATTTCCGGTGATGAACTCGATAGGTAAAATTGAATTACCAAGCGACTTACTCATTTTTTGTCCGTTGAAGTTGAGCATATTCGTGTGCATCCAATAGCGCACTGGTGCGGTACCGCATGCGCCTACGTTCTGTGCAATTTCACATTCGTGATGCGGAAATTTCAAGTCCATGCCACCTCCGTGTATATCAAATTCTTTGCCTAGGTATTTAGTACTCATCACAGAACATTCGAGGTGCCAACCCGGGAAACCCATACCCCACGGCGATCGCCATTGCATAATATGTGCGGGTGTCGCAGCTTTCCATAATGCGAAATCAATGGAATTCTTTTTTTCATCTTGTCCATCTAAATCACGATAACCTGCTATAAGCTCATCGATATTCCGTCCTGATAGTTCGCCATAGGTATATGTCTCATTAAACGCGTTGACATCAAAATAAACTGAGCCGTTTTTCTCGTAGGCAAAGCCTTTCTCCATTAAGGTCTCAATCATTTCAATCTGCTCGATAATATGCCCTGTAGCTGTCGGTTCGATGGTAGGCGATTTCATATTAAACAGGGTACAGATTTCATGAAACCCAACGGTATATTTCTGTACAATTTCCATCGGTTCAAGACGCTCAAGCTTGGCCTGTGATTCCATGCGGTTGACACCTTCGCCTCGGTCATTGGTCAGGTGACCTGCATCAGTGATATTGCGTACATAACGCACCTTGTATCCGCAAAAAACCAGGTACCTGTAAATCATATCAAACGACGAGAAGGTCCGCACATTTCCGAGGTGTACATCATTATACACGGTTGGTCCGCAAACATACAAGCCCACATTGGGTGCATGTAAGGGTTCAAATTTTTCTTTCTGACGGGTGAGCGAGTTGTATATGTGTAATTCAGACATGGTGTGCAAATATAATTCGACAATTTGGCAAATTGATACTTTGAGAATGTAAAGGATACATAGGTATTTTAATCTCACCTGCTGCGCAGGGAACAGGTTCTACATCGCACTAAAAAAGATGTCGTTGTAAACAACGTTGCGATTGTCGCAATAAAAATTCGTCGCTTGACGTTAACGCCACTTGTAAAGGTGCTATCGCAGACCAAGTAGACT
>CAIRSV010000242.1 GCA_903881265.1 uncultured Bacteroidota bacterium | reverse complement strand
GATATCGTCAATATCACCACCTTAGGTTGTAGTAAAAACATGGTCGATAGTGAAGTACTGAGCGGACAATTATTGGCCAACGGCATCGATGTTAAACACGAAAGTGTGAAACCTGATTATAATATTTCTATCATCAATACCTGTGGCTTTATCGACAAGGCCAAAGAAGAAAGTATCAATACCATACTCGAACATGTGGCCCTGAAAGAAGAAGGTCTTCTTGAAAAAGTGTATGTCACAGGTTGTTTGAGTGAACGATATAAAGGCGACCTCGAATCTGAAATACCGGGTGTAGACGCTTGGTTCGGAACGATGGAATTACCTAATATCTTAAAAGCCTTCGATGCCGACTATAAAGCCGAATTGGTGGGCGAGCGTTTGTTAAGTACTCCATCGCATTATGCCTATTTAAAAATATCAGAAGGCTGTAACCGTACATGCTCGTTTTGTGCAATCCCTTTAATGAGAGGCAAACATGTGTCGAAAAGTATCGAAGATTTGATTACGGAAGCAACGGCCTTAGCAAAAAAAGGGGTAAAAGAAATTATGCTCATTGCACAGGAACTAACCTATTACGGGTTGGACCTTTATAAAGAACGTGCATTGGCGAAACTACTAAATGCGCTGTGCGAAATCGAAGGCATCGAATGGATACGATTACATTACGCCTACCCACATAAATTCCCAATGGATATCATCGATGTGATTAAGGCACAGCCAAAAATTTGTAATTATCTTGATATGCCTCTTCAACATATTTCAGATAAGATGCTGTCAGCCATGAAGCGTCAAATTACACGAAACGAAATTCTTGACTTGATTACCGATATCCGCAAGGTACTTCCTGAAATTTGTATTCGTACAACACTCATTGCAGGTTTCCCCGGCGAAACACAAGAAGATGTGGATGATGTAAAGGCCTTTTTAGAAGAAGTACGATTTGACCGCGTCGGTGTATTTACCTATTCACATGAAGATGGTACCACCGCGTTTGAGTTGGATGACAATCTATCGGATGAAATAAAAGAAGAACGTGCACAAGAAATTATGGCCGTGCAACAAGATATTTCACTTGCAAAAAATGAAGAGAAAGTCGGACAAGTATTCAAGGTAATTATCGATAAAAAAGAGGCAGGACGATACATAGGCCGAACAGAATTTGATAGCGTGGAAGTCGACAATGAAGTGATTATCAATACGAAGAAGCGATTGCAACCCGGTGATTTTGTTCAGGTAAAAATAACAAAAGCCTACGATTACGATCTAGAAGGAGAGTTGGTGTAAGCAAAGAAAGACATTGGGATTAGGTCTAGTTGCAAGTAGCGAAGTAGGATATGGAATTCACTTCCACTAACCAGATTGCGTATCGCGCAAGAAATAAATGACGCCAACACGAAGTGTCTAATGACACATTGGTATTACTTCAGGTTCACATCAAAATAATCGGTGATTTTTTGCATGAGATGTACACGGTCTTTCCCTCGCACATTATGCGCATGACCTGGATAAACGTAGTAATCAACTTGCACGCCCTCATCGACCGATTTCTTGATAAACTTCATACTATGCTCCCACACGACAGTTTCATCACTTGCACCATGTATCACTAATAATTTACCTTGTAGATTCTTTACTTTATCGAACAACACATTGGCCTTGTAGCCTTCAGGATTTTGCTGAGGTGTATCCATATATCGTTCGGTGTACATCACTTCATACATACTCCAATCCATCACCGGTCCGCCGGCTACAGCGCATTTAAAAACACCTGGATGACGTAACATCAACGAGGTAGTCATAAATCCACCAAAGCTCCATCCGTAGACACCCATGCGATTGGTATCAACAAAAGGAAGTGCTTTCAAAAATTTAACCCCCTCTAACTGATCATCCATTTCAACAGTTCCTAGCTGACGATGCGTAACGCTTTCGAACCCAAAACCACGATTGCTGCTACCTCGACCATCCATCACAAACATAAAATAGCCATGCTGCGCCATATAATCGTACCAAAGATTACCACTAAAAGGGAATGACTCCTTATTTAGTTGCACATGAGGCCCATTGTAGAGATACACAATCGTCGGATATTTTTTTGTCGAATCAAAATCAATTGGATAAATCAATTTACCATAAAGCACCGTACCATCCTCAGCATGCAGATTAATCTGTTCAGTGCGTGCCGTATGGTAATTAAGTACTGTATTGACTGAAGTCAGAATACGCTTTTCATCCTTGGTATATAAATTACATACATCAATGGCACGAGGTATTTCACGACTAGTAAAATTATCAATTAGCCACACACCTGAATGACTTAGCTGCGCCGTATGTGTGGCAAAGGATGTTGAAAAACGACGCATCTCTTTTGTATCAAGCTTCACGCCATAGACATTTTTTTGCATCGGGCTTTCCTTGCTAGACGTGAAGATAATCTCGTTGGCTTTTGTATTGTAGCCTAAAATTTCATTGACCACCCAATTGCCTGATGTCAACTGACCTGCTTCCTTATCATTCACATACAAATACAAATGCATATACCCATCACGTTGACTCCACCAAATAAATCGATTGGGATCATCCGTTGGAAAGTATAAAGGGTGCTGAGGCTCTACATATTTATCGTTCTTCTCTTCGAATAAGGTCTTCACAAGTTCACCTGTATGCGCATCATATCGATTCATCCAAAGATGATTTTGATCGCGGTTGAGCAACGACACATAAATATATTTTTCATCAGGACTCCACGTCACTGTAGTCAGGTATTGATCTTTAGGAGTTCCCGTTTTTAAATAGACGGTTGATTTAGTTTTGGTATCATAGACACCAAGCGTTACCTCATGCGAAGTGCGTCCTGCAAACGGGTACTTGACAAATTTTACGGTAGCCGGCACACTGTCCCAATTGACAACGGGATAATCTTCCACCATACCTTGATCCATTCGATAGAACGCTAAATGCCTGCCCGATGGTGACCAAAAAAGTCCACGATCAATGCCAAATTCATCGCGATGCACTGCTTTACCATACACAATATCTTTGCTTCCATCGTTGGTAATTTGTAGTGCCTTTTCGTGATTACTATGAACGAAGAGATTATTGTTTGACAGATATGCCAAGTTCATTGTGCTCGTGTCAATCGCTGTAGGATCAGCATCCTCGGGCAATTTGGTGAGGTTTGTAATGTTCAACTTGTCACCCGTCACGTTACATTCCACCACCTTATTATCAGTAGTAAAATAAAATGTGTTAGCAGTTAAAAATGATAACGAAGGAATAGCAGAGAGTTTCTTCACCCCTTTCTTGTCGAGTGCTTTATTAAGTTGATCGAGATTAGTCAGTTCATTCGGGATAAAATTTTCAGGATTGACAATCCAAACTTTTTTTTCTGTGTCATTATTCACCACATACGAATAATACTCGCTACTGCCTGCCCATTGCAATTGTTTCATAGTAGCGATTGCTAATTTCCCAGCCATACCATTTACGGCTTCTGCCATGGTAAAATGTTGCTTTTGTGCCTGCGCATTGGAGGCGTAACCGATGATAAAAATCAATGCGGCATAAACGATAGACTTACGATTCATATTGCATGAGTTGTTCAAAAAGTGATTCATATTCGGGTTGTAATAATTCAATTTTCAACACGACAGATTTGTAATTATTTTCTGTTGTTTGAAACTGGATTTTATTGGAGTAAATCGTTGGATCAGCCAACATAGTTTCGAATTTTTCTTTTTCGGTATTCAATACAGCGATTTCACCTTCGAGTTTGGCAAACTTCGTACGCAATCGTTTTTCTTCTTTTTGTTTTTCTTTGAATTCGCTGCTCACTGCTTTCGGCGCTTCGTTTATTTCAGCCTTTACAACAACAGGTTCGGGCTTCTTTTCAACAGGTGCTTCACTTGTAGACTCTTGACCTTTGTTCTTAGACTTCGTTGCCTGTGCTTCTTTCTCTCGTCGCTTTTTGTATTCTTCCCATTCGCCATAGGATCCATCGAACTGTTTGATTTTTCCATCTTCGATTTCCCAAATCTTATTGGCTGTATTTTGGATAAAATAACGGTCGTGTGATACCACCACATAGGTACCATCGTATACTTTTAATGCATTGATAAGCATATTCACCGAACTGATATCAAGGTGATTGGTAGGCTCATCGAGTAGCAAATAATTTCCTTTGCCGAGGATAGTTTTTGCAAGAGCTACACGGGCTTTTTCACCGCCCGACAGGATACGTATTTTCTTATAAATATCATCGCCTCTAAACAAAAAGCATCCCAATAATTCACGAAGTTCTTGTTCGGTTTTTCCGCTGCCACACAATTTCAATTCATCAATGATATCGTTATCCATCGATAAGGCTTCGAGCTGATGCTGTGCATAAAACGATATGTCGGCATTATGACCTGGCGTAATCGATCCTTCACCTTGCTCGGTAGTTGATAGCAACCGCAACACCGTCGATTTACCTTTTCCATTGGCACCTATCAGCGCCACCTTATCGCCTCTATTTACTTCGGCGCTTGCATCATCAAGAATTTTAATATCACCATACCGTTTCGACACACCTTCAAAAGTCGTGAGTGTCTTACCAGGTTGACGGCCTACTTCAAAGCGTATTTTTAATTTCGATGTTTCAATAATCGGCGCTTCGATACGATCGAGACGATCTAATTTCTTGACAAGACTTTGTGCTTGTTTGGCCTTGGACGCTTTGGCTTTAAATCGTTCGATAAAACGTTCTTGTTGATTGATAAAATCCTGTTGGTTTTCATACTCACGTTGTTGCATCTCGGAACGAATTTCCTTTTCCTGTTCGTAGTAGCCGTAATCGCCCGAATAATGATTTAATGTTTGTTGCGAAATCTCAACAATCTTATTCACCATTCGATCTAAAAAATAGCGATCATGCGAAACGATGATAACCGTTCCGGGATAATTACTCAGGTAACGCTCAATCCATTCGATCGATGGAAGATCAAGGTGATTGGTAGGCTCATCGAGCAACAAGATATCCGGATTTTGAAGAATCATTTTTGCCAACAAAACACGCATACGCCAACCTCCAGAAAATTCATTGAACGAACGAGAAAGGTCTTTGGTCATAAAACCAAGTCCTTCCAATACTTCGGCCGATTTATACTCCATCTCATAACCACCTGCCAATTCAAAATCGTGATGAAGATCAGCTAGTTTATGCAGCTTCTTTTCATCTTCATGTTTCTCGAGTTCAATTTCAAGCTGACTGATTTGCGCACCGATAGCAAGGGCCTTATCGAAGGCACCCATCGCCACGGTAAGAATACTATCGTTGGTATCCAAGCTTTGAAGATCCTGATGAAAGTACCCAATACTGAGGGTTTTACTTCGATTGACCTGTCCCGAAGAGACACTATATTCTCCAATAAGAATTTTAAGCAGGGTAGATTTACCAGTTCCGTTAGGACCTATCAATCCTATGCGCTCGTTGAGATAGATATGCCAAGAGGCGTTGTCAAGAATTTTACGAGCACCGAATTCAAAAGTGACGTTATTGAGAGATAATAGCATGAGTTAGAATAAGTTGCAAAAATGAACGATTTCTACGTAGAATGCTATCTTTTGTCAAGTATTTTTATAAAAGTGGAGAAGTAAGTCTATAGTGCCGTAATCACTCTTGATGAAGCTAGTCAAATTAAAAAATCATACCATTAAATCATACATAATCACACACAGCAACTAATTATTCTTCTCAATGTCGGCGATCGCATCGCTTCAGACTTATTGGAATAATATAGGTGTTCATCTAGCATCACTTTTAGGGGGCAAATCCGTCGAGTTCGTATCATAAAAAAAATCGTCCGGTATTACCGAACGATTTTTTTAGCAGTCATAACAAATCAACTGAATGATTATGGATGACTTGAAAAGATAAAGATACTGATGTTCGATTCCATTGGAGCACTATCTAGCAAATCCACATTGCCATCGCCATTTAAATCGGAAGGTAAATATCCATAGGCGAAATTACTGATATCATTTTCAAGTAATCCGAGATCCAACAAATCCATATTCTCATCAACTACGATATCACCGCTATATAAAGCCCAAACACCAGGTTCTACCTGAAACTGATTATCGCCGTAGGCTTTTGTAGCCGCATTACTGAAATCGTAGTTGATTGGTGAGGTAGCAAACGAAACTGGTAATGCGCTCCAAGTTTGTACCGCATTTCTGTGCTTAATAGCAATAAAATAATTGCCGGTAAGTGACGAAGGGAAAGAGCATTGTGCAGTTCCGTTCTGATTCAACACCGAACGAACACTGCTCATAATACCATAAGGAGAATTGGCATCATGTAATTCTACATCAATCGAATCAGTAGCGGTTGGTGTTGAATTTTCAGACTGATTGGCCAACACAGGAACCATTGCACTAATATCTGTTGAATAGTAACCTTGGATATAGCACTTCAGGTTGAGTAGACTGTTTGCACAAGGATTCACTGTCAAGTTCAATACTTCGATTGAATCACATCCTGTTGCATTGATGGATGTCGTTGTGTAAGTACCCCCTGCAGTAATTGTTTGTGCCCCCCAAGTATATGGCAATGCGCTTGCACAAACCGTCACATTGCTTGTATTCGTTACAGGCACGCAAAGTTGCAGATTACCGCCAAACGCTAATCCATTTGTACCAGACGTCGCTGAGGTAAAGCCCCAACCGCCGGTAGCAGTTTGGCCTGTAGCATAATAGCGAATTGTGATGGTTTTTGATTCGTGTACATTTTGCAATGCGCTGATAGCGGTTAAATCAATCACTGGTGAACTTACAGGTTGACCAACAGTCACGAACGGTGTACCGATTAATGTAAAGTTCGTTCCATCAAGGCTATACGCAAATTGCGAAGACACACCCGGTGCAACTGCATAAGAAGTTGTACCGGCAAAATTTGCATTGATAGAATACAAGGAAATCGAGCGTCCTGGAACAGCTTTTAATGTTGTCTGAAAATAATCAGCATTCGATGTTGAGATACCATTATTTCTAAATCCAACTGTTCTGAATGAATTTCCACCAGCACTCGCTGCGGCCGAATCGCCACGAGTCACTTTGTTCAGATTATTCGTTGAAACCAAATTTGAATTGAATGTTGTGGCTGCCATGGTGGCGATGGTATTTTGTCCAAAGAAATCCCAAGCAGCTATAATAGGATACGTTACCATCAGCGTTTTAGCAACATCCGTTGCCGCTAAGAAATTGGTATTGCCTGCTTGAGATGCTGTAATACTGGTTGTTCCAACGCCAACAATAGTCACTACATTTCCTGAAACTGACGCGACAGAAGGATTTGAACTCACGTAAGACACCGTTAATGTTGAACTTGCCGTTGCACTTAATGTGAAAGTTGGATCGCCGATTATCTTGTTTGGCAACGCCGCAAATGTGATAAATTGAGTTGCTTGAGTGACGATCAAAGGCTGAATAACATCCACCGCCGCATCATAATTTTGATCTGCAGCAAGCGATGCTGTGATATTCGTTGTACCAACACCAATGATAGTGACTGTATTGCCAGCAATTGTTGCCACAAGTGGGTTACTACTTGTAAATGTAACCGGGTTAGTAACAGTGCCACCGCTTGCTGTTAAAACAAAAGGAGCCGATGTAAAAGTCTTCGCAGGTAAAGCCCCAAATACAATGGTCTGCGGTGCTGCTGTAATATCTGCTGTCATACCTGTAGGTTGCGTCAATATATATTTGAATGAATCAATACCTGCAAGGATTAAATTACCTGAAACTGAAATACCAGTGCCAACATTCGGAGAAGCAAAGGTTCCACCCCCACTCACAGAAACGATATCACCAGATACAACACCTGATAGTGTCAAATTGAAAAGCGTGGCTGTGGTGCTGCCATCATATACTTTATTGAACGCAGATGCGCCAGGAATCGTCAACTCTTTTGGATTAACAACCTGCGTCTGCATCACATCAAGTGCAGGCTCGTAAGCAGCATCACCAGCCTGTGACGCGGTGATAATAGCTGAACCTGTGCCAACTACCGTCATCACATTTCCAGTGATACTGATAACATTGGTATTTGAACTTGTGTAGGTGACAGCATTCCCTGATGCACCACCTGTAGCTGTTAATGTCACAGGTGAAACGCCATAGGTTAATGGTGGCAATGAACTAAAATTGATGCTTTGAGAAATTAAACCTGCAAGATTTACAATTTGAGTTTGTGAGACTGTTACTGCAGGAAGGTAATTGGCATTACCGGCTTGCGACGCACTGATAATCGTTGAACCAGCACCAACAAGAGTAACCATATTACCTAGTATTGTTGCCACTGAAGTATTCGAACTGCTATAGGTAATTGTATTCCCTGATGCTCCGCCAATTGCTGTCAATACAAAGCTTGGATCAGTCGTCAATTTAACCGAAAGAGGCCCGAATGTAATAGTTTGAGGCGCTTGATTGACTGTTAATACTCTCACCACATCTGTGGCAGCATTATAATTGGCATCGCCGGCTTGTGACGCTGTGATATTGGCAGTTCCCGCACCAACTATCGTGACTGTATTTCCACTTACCGATGCAACAAAAGGATCTGAGCTTGTAAAGGTTACAGGACTTGTAGATGCACCACCAGTTGCAGTCAAATTGAAAGGAGCATCACCATATGTTACAGCTGTCAACGCACTAAATGAGATTGCTTGACTCCCTGGATTAATAGTCAGCGTCAATGTGCCCGATCCAGAACCATTCGCATTTGAAGCTGTCATTGGGATAGCTAAACTAGCAGCAGCCGTTGTTGGTGTGCCGGTAATTTGTCCTGTTGTTGTATTGATACTTAACCCTGCTGGCAATGAAGTAGCAGTAAAAGCTGTTGGTACATTGCTCGCTGAAATGTAATATGAAAAAGGAACGTCAACCGTTGCTGTGGCTGTATTACTGGTCACAACAGGTGAAGCCGTTGGATTAATCGCTGTTACAGTGACATTGTCAATGGAAATTTTGGGACGACTTCCAGCCGCACCTGCAATTCCGGGACTGTTATGTACATAAAAACGTAAACGAGCTGTCGCACTGCTATTAAAATTGGCAGGCAACGCGATATTACTAATAACAGCACTTCCGGCCACATTATTAGTGGCTACATAAGGAAGATTTGTTCCTGTCAACTCTGTCCAAGTCACATTATCTGTGGTTGCATACACATGCAATGTACCGCTTCGATTACCTGTGCTATTGAAGACAGTAGCCGCATCAAAACTCATTGTACCTGCATTAACGCCTGTGAAATTCATAAGAAAATCAATAGCCGCCGATGTGGTGTTGTCAGTTCCGCCAGTGGCCAACAGAATAATATTACCCGTTCCCCTTTGAACACCACCTGATGTTGTTGTTACAAAAGTTGCTGTGGCAGTCGCCACGCGGGTGGCACTTGGGATAGTACCGGTTGCATTCACCGCAACCGAACTCCAACGATTAGCACCAATACCAGCCGCAAAGGCGTTGGTCCAATTGGTGATATCAGCAAAGTTTTCAGTGTAGGAAAGGCCTAGCTGAGTAGTCATTGGCACCGGTGTTTGTCCCCACGCAGTTGTTCCCGAAAGGAAAAGTACAGCGACAAGAACCAGTTTCATAAAGAGATTTTTTTGTTTCATACGATTTGATTTTAACGTGTTTAATGACATAATAAAGTGCTTAATGGGTACTATTTATTTTGAAATAATTTTATTGTTTATACGAGCAACACATCCTGAGTGAGTCATTACCGCTTGACTTTCAGGACGGCAAAGATAATTTGGTAATTTCATAATAAATTCCTTTTAAGTGAAATGGTATTAATTCGATAATTTAAGTGGATATCGTGCGGAAAAGCACGCTTAAAGGCATATATTTTTAGTATAATGACAATTTTTGGAAGTAATAACTGTAACAGATTCACACATTAAGGGTACCGGGTCCGTTTCGGAATTGCAAAAAGCCCTGTTTATTAAAGAAGAAAAATCTTGAGTAAACGAGGAAAGGATATGTCGCACACTTATTCGCCTTCCATAAAATCATCCAAATTGCGTCGTTGCTGCTTGGTAGGTCGACCAACTTTGCTTAATCGTTTACCAGTATAAAAACTACTTGCCAACGGCTTGGTCAATATCTTCTCATCTTCTGGCGTCAAGTCGATATAGTTTTTAATGGCCTCTGGATACGCCACGCGCTGTGATATGATACCTGTGACCCGGATAATCATTTTCTTATCCTCGTTCCTCACTTCATATTCTTCGTTCAACACCACGGCTTTGGCCGGCTTTACCGATTCGCCCTTCCATTTTACTTTACCTGAATCACAGGCTGTTGTGGCAAGCGAGCGTGTCTTGAACAGACGGATACTCCACAGATATTTATCCATGCGCACTTTTTCACTCATGATTCAAACCTGTTTTACGATGATCGATGAATTTAATCGCCTTGCGGCTACCCTCCGGAAATTGCATGGCATGGATTTCAGTGGATGACAGATAATTAATCAGTGGCATCACCCTCAATTGCGATTGCAGAAAAGGTTTAATTTTTCGTTCACAGTCATCCACCACCAATGGCGTCGACACGTGCAATACGATATCATCCATACCCATCTCATTCGATTTTACTTCAAGGACATATTCTGTAATAAAGCTGCATTGATTCAGCAATTCAAAAATCGCAGGCGGATATAAGGTGGTGCCTTTATACTTGATCATCTGTTTCTTGCGACCCTGCAACGGACTAAGACGTCGGGTGGTTCGACCACAGGCACAAGGTGCTTCATCGTAACAACAAATATCACCAGTGCGGTAACGAAGTAAGGGCATACCCTCGACACCTAATGTGGTTATACAGACTTCTCCATATTCACCTGCATCAAGCTGCTTGCCTTCTTCATCGATGATTTCAACAATGATTAATTCTGAATGGGCATGCCCACCGCGCCCATGCCAACATTCGGTAAATCCAGTCTGCATTTCGGTAGACGCATACGTCGAATACAGCTTCACATGCCAATGTGCTTGTAAATACTTGCCAAGGGCATTCATTTCGAAAGTTTCTGTTCGGATATTTTCGCCGATACAAAGCACTTTTTTTATTGGTAAGGCGGATAAATCGATGTTCTCTTTTTGCGCATATTCAATCAACTTGATCAGAAAGGATGGCACTGCTACCAACGCGGTGACACCCAAGCGTTGCATCGTATCAAGTTGCATCGAAGGCAAACCCGGACCAGTGCGCACACCCGCTGCGCCTATCTTTTGCAGACCCAAATAATACGCGATCCCTGCCATAAATTGACGATCAAGTGTCAGCATAAACTGCACGACATCATCCTTATTGAGCTCCATCAACTCAAATGAAAGGTATTCATTATAGGCTAAACGATCGAGATCAAGTTGAGTGAGGGCAATACTCACCGGGCTGCCAAGTGTTCCTGAGGTAGCGGTATATTCTACGATCGACGACTTTGGCACACACAGAAAATCATTGTTATACAATTGAATATCTTCCTTACTTGTTGTCGCAATATGTTCTAAATTCTTCAAGGACGTCAGTGAATCTGCATCGAGATTTCGTTTCTGATAAAAAGGCGAATGCAGCGTGAGGTATGCAACCAACTCCTTCAATTTCTTCAATTGAAATTCGGCTTGCCTTTCGGGCGAATCAAGTTCTATGTCGGGTATAAAAGCCATCTTACATTGTAGTAGTTTCGATGATGACATAAGCGATTGCGTGCGTATCAGTATGCGAAATACTCACATGAATATGCTCATAGTTTTTTTGAAGAAATTCTTCTTTGGCTTTGCCTACCAAATTGACTTGAGGCTTGCCATCTTCATTGTTCAGCGTTTCGATTTCATGCAATCGGTGATTACCGATAAATTTTACACCATAGGCTTTGAGATACGCTTCCTTCACAGCCCAACGTGCCGCATAATGAATAAAAGGTTTCTTTTGTTTATCACAATAGGCAATCTCAGTGGCTGAATAGACATGCTCTTTGAAAGAGGCATTCGTCGAAATTTTTGTTTCGATACGATGCACATCAACGATGTCGGTTCCTATTCCTGCTATCATGTGAGAGTTCATTCTTGTCGGACAAAGATATTTACCTCGATCTATTTATCCGCTTTATTTTTTCGGCGATATTTTCCCGTTCGCCTTCGGTGGCAATCTCGAGTGTCAAAGCCTTTTTATACGATAGTAAGGCGCTGTCCTTTTTACCTTCTTTGCTATACTCATCACCAGCAATTCGATATGCATCATAATACATGGGATTAATTCGTATGATTTCTGATGCATCTGTGAAAGCTTTGTATTTCAATTCACTTCCGATACGAAGATTATACATGGGAAAATGTTCGCACACATGTCGCATCTCGCCGACATACGCACGGATCGCATTATGCTCCTTTGGAAATGATGCGGAAAGTGTATCGATGAAGTGTTCGTGCCCCTGCGCCATACGATATGATTGCTGACCAAAACGAATCTCATCGAAGCAATCAAAATCAAGACGGATAAGGGCCAACGTATCGATGATGCCGAGATAGTTGAAAATGCTGTAAAGGGTTTGCCCCTTGTCGAGGCTTCCAATATAATGCACAGCGGATTCAAAAAGTTTCCCATCAAAACCGAATGATTGCAGACACCCCCCAATTTGTTTATTTTTTTCAAGCACACACACCTTATACCCTTCTTTAGACAGCAAGGCCGCGCTAATCAGGCCGCCTAATCCAGCCCCTATAATGACAATATCGTAGCGATTTTCTTGCATGCTTATGTGAAATGCTAAATTTAGTTTAAACTATTCCCAATTTACAAATACGACTCTTTAAATTTTGCATTTCCTACTTTATTGTTTTACTTTTATAATAGCTCTTACACATTTTATTTATTCACAGAAAAAAAATCGAACAATGAACGTACAAATTAGAACGCATCGTTTTGATGCCGACAAAAAGCTCTTAGATCATGTTAACGAAAAAGTGGTGAAATTGCAAACCTATCATGATAATATCGTAGACGTGGAAGTATACTTGAAGGTTGATAACGTTGTTCATCAGATAAAAGATAAAATTGCCGAGATTAAGGTTCATGTACCAAAACACACTTTTTTTGTCAAGCACGAATCAAAACTCTTCGAAGAATCCTTCGACCTAGCCATGAAAGCCGTGATTGATCAAATAAAAAGTTACAAAGACAAACAAATAGAAACTCATTAAGTTGAAAAATGCCTCGCAACATTGCGGGGCATTTTTATTTATGATACTTTTACACCGATGATACGATTTCCGAATTGCAAAATCAATCTTGGCCTGTCGATTACCCGCAAACGGGAAGACGACTATCACGAACTGGACACGGTTTTTTATCCGATACCACTTTGCGATGCCCTCGAATTTATTGAAAGTGATGAACTGATTTTCGACAGCACCGGTCTGACTATCCCCGGCGACGCAAAAGACAATATCGTATTGAAAGCGTATCATGCATTGAAGCGAGATTTTCCAACAATACCGAATCTGCATATTCATCTGCACAAACATATTCCTACAGGTGGTGGACTCGGCGGTGGATCAAGCGATGCCGCCTTCATGCTGATGATGATGAATGAGGCATTCAATCTCAATCTGAACACAGCGTTTCAACTCGCAACCTATGCATTAGCACTCGGAAGTGATTGCCCTTTCTTTCTTCATAACGAACCTTGTTATGCAATAGGTCGTGGCGAACAATTATCACCCATGCCGCTTGATTTATCTGCCTATAGTTTCATGTTGGTGTTACCCGGTATTCATATTCCTACAGGCTGGGCCTTTACACAACTTACACCGGCTATGCCATTGAAAAGCACAGCTCAAATAGTGCAACAACCCATCACAACCTGGAAAGATGAATTGAAAAATGATTTTGAAGAAGGGATATTCAAGACTCATCCTATATTAAAAAAAATAAAAGACGATCTGTATCATGCAGGTGCCGCCTATGCTTCGATGAGCGGAAGCGGCAGCACAATGTATGCGATCATCGAAAAATCATCGCTACACATCGTGAAGAAAACCATCGAAGAAAAGAAGTTGTTTGAAGGGATGGACCTGTATTATGTGTAGAGACAAGCTACTGACAACAGCAACTATTTCAGCTATATTTTCTATCTCTACCAGCTGTTTTAATGCAATGCAATACCATCAACAAGTTGAAACACTTTACATATGTGGATAAGCTATAATAACTCTGTAGTGTTCCTATTTCAATTTGTTTATATTTACATGAACTAAAAAACAAAACAATGTCTACTGATTTAGCAATTCGTGCATATTGCATGAAAACAAAGGAAAAAAATGTATTGATGCAGGATGCTGTAGTAACCAAAACTGCCCGCGGTGGTTATATGGCTCAAGGCACTGATGGCAAAGGTAACAAGATGACCACTATGCTCAGTGAAGCAAACGCTCTAGGCGCTGTGAAAGCTGGTTTGGCAAAAATGGGCTAATCCCTTTTAAATTCTCCATAACAAATCATCCCGAACGATATTCCGGGATGATTTGTTGTTTATAGACGTTCTGTAAATATTCATCCTTATTCGTTAAGACCTCCTTTGCTTTCCTGCCTGATTATAATCAAGGAAAAAGATAACTCGAGCTGACAGTTCAAACGCGTGTGGCATTTTAATAAACTGATAGGCATTGTTGAAATATGAATTGCCCGTCTTTTCATTTAACAGATAGGCATCATTCAGCCACTGCTTATAGCTCACTACCACCCTGCTTCCAGGTCTGAATATCCAATTAAAAAACACATCCACATTCTGTAGATTATAGTTTTCATCGTGGCCTTTTTCAAACGCAACAGGCTGATGCCGCCATTCACCTTTATCATCAACGGTATAAAAAGCCCTATACGTAATGAACGAATTATAATGACGGAAACGTGCCGTGAAATTCGTATTCGGACTCAAATTAAGTTTCATACTAATCTCGCCTGCGTATTCTCTAACATCACGTTGACCTACTACGGGTTGATTATTGATATTGTCATAAAAGGCATAACCGATATTCTTATTATCCCTCGTCATCTCGCCATTGATAGAAATATCTAGCTTAGGTGAGAAACGATAACGAAATCCCTGATTAAGATAGGTGTAACCCGTATGTTGTTCATTGGCAAATCCATAACCTCCGTTGAATGACCAAAATAATTTACGACGACTGTCTGAACTTCCGTCAATGGAATGATACCAATATGCATATTGTTTCAGTCTCTTGCCAAAAACACGCAACTGATAAAAATCAATAGGCGCTATCGGTTTGGTTTCAGTTGAATAGGTCACATCAACAAAATTTTTAAATAATATAAAGTAACTAGCATTCAACTGATACGATTTAAAGACAAAAGGAACCATGTTTTCTGATGTCGTCTGGCTCAAATTAATTCGATAAAATTGCAGATATTTTGACGCAGGTTTGTTTTCGCTATAATTCAATGACAACGAAGCATTTGAATTATTGTAGTCGAATTGTATCCCCATATCGCTCTTATCAAATTTTGGCGATTGCCTATCGACACTAGCACTAAATGTAAACTTGCCACTTGTTTTGGCAACAACTATACCTAATGCTGTTCCGATATTCGATTGCGATGTTTTGATCATACTTACTTTCGAAAAAAGCCGCAGCGAATAGGATTCCTTCTTGTTAAATTTAGTTAACATAAACGAACTGACATTTGCATATTGCGCCGAATCGTTTCGCAACACACACGTATTCGTAAAATTAAAACTCGATTGACCCTGCAACGCTTTATCGAGTACAAGGACATTATAATTTGTCAAAGGCTCTGTCTCTATTTTAAATTCCTGCCCTGTTGCCTTGTCCTTAATTCTTGCATTCATTGGTGCACCAATCGCATTGAATAGACCGATACCAAGTTTATTATTGGTTCGACCAGAAATCTTAAACCCATTGTACAACGTGGTCACATTTGGATTTTTTTCAATGATATATTTATCCTGATCGCCATAATCAGCTTGTACTTTATTGTAATCTCTTGGTTTGCCACCTACTCTTCGCGAATAAAATAAACCTGCTTTATTAAACAAATCAGTTCCTTCGGTAAAGAAAGGACGATTCTCATTGAGCTGCTGTTCGAACGGCGATAAATTACGGATTAGATTATCCGATATAACTTGTGAAAAATCAGGAATCAATGTGACATCCAATGTAAATGATTCATTGATACCATACTTCACATCGAGACCGCCGCTGCGTAACCATCGTTTCGTCGTGACGTTTGATTCTTCCTGTTGAAGAAATCCGGTTGACACATACGGGAATAAAAACAATCGAATAGGCGGATTAATTTGCTTCAACCCGCTGAGCATACCCGTTTGCGCTAGGAAGCCTTGCTTCTGCACATTAATTTTATTCCAATAACTACTTTCATTTACTTTGCGCACACTGCGATTAAAATTAATACCCCACTTCATTTCATCTTGTTTAGAAAATCGCAACGCACTAAACGGAATTTCTATTTCAGCACGCCAACAGTCTTCACTGATACTCACCTTAGACGTCCAAACAGCATCCCAACTGCCATCGCCATATTCAGAGCCGCCACTTAGACGCTCATCTTGTTGAACTCCGGCACTTGAAATGCGAAACACAAAACCATTTTGATGATCGTCATAGGTATCAAGGTAGATGGAGAACATATCACAATTCGGATTGATTAGCATATCCCTCGCTGTCAACTGTCGTGATGAAATGGATCTAGGCTGATACAGGGTAGCTGCTATAAAAACAGACGAATTGGTATAACACATTCGAACATCAGTATTATACGCAGAAGCTTGGTCTGGATGCGGAACAGTTTGTGTAAAATCATTGATCACACTGCATTGTTTCCACACCTCGTCTGAAAGATCGCCGTCAATAGTAGGCGCCACAGCCACCGCTTGTATACGACAAACTCGCCGAGTCTGTGACCGTGTAACATGTGTACTAAAAAGCAAAATCAGCAGATAACAAAAAGACCTCATAATTGACATGGTATAAAAAAAGAATAATTAAAATACAAACGAATATGATCATACCATTTATTTCATAGGATATATGGTCGTATGAATGTATAAAAACAGGTGCTATTTTCTACTAGGAAGAATGTGAAATTTAGTAATCGCTTTTCATCCTGTCCCAAAGTTCTGGAATACGTTTAACCCATACCAGCTCTTCCATTTTATCTTTGGCATCTTGTACCGGAATACCGAACCAAACTTTACCACCGGGAAGCGATTTACCTACACCACTTTTAGCAAGTACCACTGTATTGCTTTCAATCACAAGATCTTTCGACACACCAACCTGTCCGTAAAGAAGTACGTTATCACCAATAGTTACTTTTCCTGCCACACCAACTTGCGCAGCAAAGAGACAATTTTTTCCGATGATGGTACCGTGTCCAATATGAATAAAGTTATCCAACTTAGTTCCCTTTCCTACAATCGTGATGCCACTGACGCCGCGGTCAATAGTGCAACAAGCACCTATTTCTACATCATCTTCGATAATAGTAGTGCCGCAACTTTCAAGTTTCAAATATCGCAATTCAGCGTTCTCTCGTTTATTAAAATAGAAGGCATCACCTCCAATAACAGAATTCGCTTGAATGTTTACATTATTACCAATCGTCGTGCCGTCATAGATGACAACACCTGGATGAATCACACAATTCGTACCGATTTTACAATGATTCCCAACAAATACACCTGGTTGAATCACCGTGCCTTCTCCAATGACAGCTGTTTCGCTGATCATTGATGTTGCAGGTTCAAACGGACAAAAATGTTTAACAAGTTTGACATACGCACTTGCCGGATCTTTTGTAATCAATAACGCTTTACCTTCAGGACACTCAACCACCTTATTCATTATAATAACTGTGGCTTCGCTCGTAAGCAGACGGGAATAATATTTTTCGATATCCACAAATGAAATATCGCCAGGTGTAATCTTATGTACTTCGTTGATTCCATCGGCTTCAATAGCGCCATCACCAATTAATTCGGCACCAACAAACTTGGCTATCCAATTTGCATTCACCGGGGCTTTTAATTTCATAATATTCTGTTGTTAAATATGGTTTGCATTGATTTCTTAATCTGCTCGAAACAGCTAACGTAATTTTAAATAAAAGTAAAGATAAAAACAATACGCTTAACAAGATTGTATTTTTTTTAAACAGACATGAAGATGTCAAATTGGAACAATTATTTTTTACTAATCTTATAGATCTTGGATCACGAAAAATAAAATGGATTTGAATGCGGATGCATTCACGGATAACGCATTCTACTATTAACATTAAGTGAATAACTTTTCAGTCGAAAAATTTTTATCAACAAAAAAAACATACTATACTTGTGAAGGTTAAATCGCTTACTAACCCATAAATTCAAAAAACCCGATTGATTATTTCTATCGGGTTTGTTTTTTTTGATAACGAAACCCTTTATTCATAGTCATTTCAGACTATTGTAAAACTTCAATTTTTGTTTCACAAACGAGGTGAAAGTTTTCATATCTTGTAACGAACAATCAAAAAAAAGAATGTGTTTTCAATCATGATGATGCAACATTCAATAAAATCAGAAATTATTTTTTAGGTCGGTTCCGCTTTATTGAATTATTTTTAGCCACAATAAATTAGAGTTATGTTACAATCAATGACAGGTTTCGGACGATCAGAATTTAATCTTGGCGACTATGTTTGCTCCTTGGAAATCCGGTCATTAAATGGAAAACAATTTGAGCTCAATTCAAAGATCCCCTCCATTTTAAAATTATATGAAATAGCCATTCGAAATCAGATTCAACACCATCTTTCTCGCGGCAGTGTCGATGTAACAATTTATCTGAAACAACATGGCACATCAAAACCTGTCTCTGTTAATCTTGCACTTGCCAAATATTATCATGATGCCATGAATCAGATTGCAGACGAACTGCATCTCGAAAAGAATGATATGTTGGCCACCTTGATGCGTATGCCTGAAATCGTATCAACAATCAACGACACACTCGATGAGACCCTTTGGAATAATCTCTCCGTAAAAATTGATGAAGTCTGCGGCATTCTCAATAAACATCGACTTGAAGAAGGAACTATGCTTGAACGTCATATCCTTGCAAATATCCAATCTATAGAACGCATGTGTCATGAAGTAAACCCATTGGAAACAGGACGCTTAGAGAGACTGCGTGAAAAATTAAATAATTCGTTACACGATCTTATTCATTCAAACTCAATCGACAAGAATCGTCTTGAACAAGAAGTGATTTATTATGTGGAACGATTTGATATTACTGAAGAAAAAAATCGACTGCTTCATCACTGCGACTATTTTTTCACTTTACTCAATGAAGATGCATCCATGAAAGGAAAAAAACTTGGATTCCTGCTGCAAGAAATAGGACGAGAAATTAACACAATGGGTTCAAAGGCAAATGATGTAGCGATACAGAAAATTGTTGTGATGATGAAGGACGAACTCGAACAAGCCAAAGAACAATTATTAAATGCGCTATAGTTTTCTTACAATATGAATAACATAAATCCGCTATTTTTCGCCACTTTTATTGCAGTAAGCCTTTTTACATCTTGCATGCAATCTGACGTCTATGAAAAAAATGTAGCCTTGCCCTCAACGAAATGGAACGAGTCGAATAAGCCTTCCTTCACGTTTGATATCACCGACACAGTTGCAAGTTATACGATGTCGCTTACCATGAGACATACAGACGCTTATTCCTATTCAAATATTTGGCTCAATGTAACCACTACACCACCGAATGAAAAAACAGGCTCCACTGTAAAAATCGAAGTGCCTCTCGCACAGCCTGATGGCAAGTGGCTCGGGCGGGGTATGAATGAAATTTGGGAACACAGGATGCCCCTTTCTAGAAACGGCGAAGCCATTTACTTCAAGAAAAAAGGCGTGTACACAATACAACTTGAACAGATTATGCGCGTGAATCCATTACCTGAAGTGATGAGTGTAGGCGTCAGGCTCGAAAAGAATAAATAACCTTACACTGAAAAAAGTGGCTTAACCAATTAATCGTACTTCCTCCCTTTTAAACACAAG
>CAIRSV010000241.1 GCA_903881265.1 uncultured Bacteroidota bacterium | reverse complement strand
TCCCATTGACAAAAACAGATGCTGTGGTGGTTTTCATATAGATAGCTATATTATTGTAAGTATTGGAAACTGGACTTAATGTAGCGCAACTATAATTTAATCGGTTGATTGTCACAGCGGTATTTATTTCAGACTGTAAATAAATAGATTCACTGGCGGCATAATAAGATGTACCCATTGGGATATTACCGGATGTCCCACCATTCGCGGGTATGGTAATTATTTGTCCAAATGTAGATGATAACGAAAGTAAAATTAATGCCATGCAGCCAAAGGTCGCATGCAGCCACCTTCTTAAAAGGGCTTGATTAGAATTTGTCATTGTTTGTTTCATAAATTTTGTTTTTTGTTTTATTGAGATGATAAATTTAGCGGTTTGATTTTTAAAATACAAACTCATTAACAATTGTTATTTTTATAATATGTTTTTTTACTTGTTATTAAATAGTAATTTTTTACGTTGATGTAGATTAATTTAGAGCGCATGAGTTCCACCGCTTGCTATGCTGTGTTCAGTTATGCACCTTCTCAGATATCCTTTCTCTGCACTCTTGATGCCGGTGTTTTGTTTTGCTGCAGCTGAATGAAGAGGAGTATATTCATGTCAGTCACCTTGTCTTGTTGTTTCTTGTGCTGCATTTTCTTGTCTATCCTTCGAGCAGCTCGTTCAATAGCCTGCAGGATGAAGACAAAGGAAGCACAGGTTTGTTTAAAAAAACCTTGCCAACGGAATTAGCCTAAGTACTATGGGGCTTGCGAAATCGTTGTCCCTTTTGATTGGCATCGACACCGCATTAGGAATGCTTATCTATAGAGTGTTCTCAACGACCTATCGGAATTTACCTCTCAAGTAATATCCGTTCATGGGTTTCCTGAGCGTCTTTATTTTTCAGGGCTTTTGGATTTTTAGATTGGTGCTAGATACATTGGGAGATAGCGGTATTGAAATTTCGTATGCGTTGGCCCTTTGTGTTAGCTGCCTTATAGAATCGGTGCATGCCTTCTCACAAATGTATCAGCATAAACAAGCTGTCGAAGAGGGTGTTACGAGCATCCGTTCTCTTTTAGGATAGTGTGCTGTCTTTTTGTTTTCAGGTAATTGCTGAGTGTGCGTTCTTAGGCAGCGTATCATTCTACCAACCCATACTCAATACGTCTGCAATATGAGCCGTTTTGATATTTAATTTCTCGTGCTTGATGTAGCCATCGAGATGCATTAAGCAAGATACGTCAGTGGAAATAATATATTCAGCGCCTACTTCCAACGCGCTTGCAACTTTTGTTTGCGACATACCGATTGAAATAGGTTCATACTTAACAGCAAATGTGCCGCCAAATCCGCAGCAGGTCTCACATTCCTTCATTTCGCGAAGTTCAAGTCCTGTTACATTGGCTAATAATTTTCTTGGACCCGATTTGATACCGCATTCTCGCAACGCGCCGCATGCATCATGATAGGTGGCTACCGCATTCAGTTGAGCGCCGATGTTTTCAATTTTTACAATATCTACCAGAAATTCTGTGAATTCAAACGAGCGTTTTGTAATGGCTTTTGCTTCGTTATGACTTGATGCGTTGTCGAATATTTCTTCAAAGCATCCCCTCACATAACCGATACAAGAACCTGAAGGTGATACGATGTATTCATCCCCTGAAAAATCATGGATGAATTTTTCACTCACGGCTTTAGCTTCTTTCAAATAGCCAGCATTATAGGCAGGTTGTCCGCAGCAAGTTTGATTTGGATTGTATGATACCTGGCATCCAACTTTTTCTAACACCTTTACCATATTCATCCCGACTTCAGGATAAAGCTGATCAACAAAACAAGGAATGAATAATTGCACTTTCATGTTTAACGCTTTAATGAGTTCTTAAATGCCATCATCTTAAGAGCCGCGATGGCCGATTCTTCGCCTTTATGGCCATGTTTGCCGCCTAGTCTGTCATAGGCTTGTTCCTCGTTGTTTACCGTAAGTACACCAAAGATGACAGGGCTGTTCAAGGTGAGGTTTAAGTGTGTAATGCCTTCCGTCACTGATTTGCAGACCACATCAAAATGAGGTGTTTCGCCTCTAATCACACAGCCAAGCGTGATATATGCATCTGCGCCAATATGAGATTGGTATTGTGCAATTGCATAGGGTATCTCGACAGCTCCGGGCACTTGAATTTCTTGAATACGTATTTGCGGAAATACGGCTAATATTTTTTTAGCGCCTTCTAACAAGGCCGCAATAATTGTGTGATTCCATTCGGTATAAACTAAAACAACCTGCGAACTTGGAATCTGCAGGTTGCTGTAATCTGTTAAAAGAAAATTGTCTTGATTGCTTGCCATCGATTATGGATTGTAATCACCAAGGCGAGCCAAATATTTGTCCATGTTTCTAGACTGCATGCTCATTGGAAATTCATCTCTGATTCTACGATAAATTTTAATAGCATCTTCATTGTTATTTTTTGACTCATACGCCATACCTGCTCTTTCAAGATATAATGGCGTCAATAATGTATTGTCGTTGTCACTGGCGGCATCAAGATATGATTTGATCGCATCATCGGTTTTGCCTTGCTCCATAAGGGCATCGCCCAACGCACCTTGCGCTACGTTAGTGACCATACTTCCTTTGCCATCGAATGCACGCAATTGTTTTTCGGCATTGGCAAAATCACCTTTCTTAAGATAACAAACACCAGCATAATAGTGAGCTAGGTTTCCGGCAGGCGTACCACTGTATTTATCAATTATTTTCAAGAAACCAACATTGTTTCCGTCGCCATTCAATGCCCAATTTAATGAGTCCATGCCAAAATAAGTCTGTGCTCTGAAGATTGCGTCGTTTGATTTTTCGATACGAGGTCCTTTATAAAAACGAGTATAACCAAAAATACCTACAACCACGGCCAACAACACAATCAGCACGTTGTTGATCATCTTCGAATTTGTTTCATACCACGACTCCACCGTTCTCAGCTTCTCAATTCCTGATGAATCTATTTCATCTTCTTTCGTTACGCCGCTGACCACAGTACGGGGAGCTGTGTATTTATCCATTTTTGACATACTGATATAATTTATTTGTAATAAGTTTAAATAAAACGTGGGCAAAAGTAATAAATTTTTTTTATTATACCATCTTGCCCGAAAAATAATCCTTGACTATTATAAAGTCTCTTTATTCAGTGATGACAGGTGTTTGAATTGAAATTAGAGGATACATGGAAGATCACCTAAGCTATGAGGGGTTTGAAAAGGACCATGATCAATCGTCAATCGTTTATAATTCAATTAGAATTTGACAAACTTACTAGCTATCACCTCTTTCGCAGAAATACATTTTATTGTATAGGTGCCTTGCGCTAAGGCAGCCACAGGAAGTATTTCGTTGTGCGTGCCGGCCGATTGATTTTTAAAATGAAACTGCCCAACTAATTTTCCTTCAGCATCTGATATATACATATCGATATCGCTCGAAGCAGTCAAGGTATATCGTATGGTGGTATTCTCAGATGACGGGTTAGGGAAGATAGTCATGTCTGCTGTTGAACTGATTTCTGGTAAACCTGCAGGGAAGGGCATTTGCCCCCAATATGTAATCGCACTTGGAGCGAATGTGTTTCCGTTCTTCGTGCCATTGACTTGCAACACAGGAATTTTCTTGCCTTTGCCTAGCCATTTATATTCGATAGGTTTAGATGGGAAGCCTATCGGGAATATGCCCGTGATAATTGAATCAACCCGATCCATCGATGATTTTACGCGTAGCACATCAAAGGTGCCGGCAGGCGTGGTAATACTTCCCCATCCATCCACTTCATTCACGCGTTTCTGATTTCGTTTGATTGTAATGTTTCCAATAGTGGCTCCCAACGGAATACTCACGGAGTAACCTGAGAGTGAACTGTCGGTATTGCCAAATGTTATTGGAAACTGATAGATCACATCAGCCGAGTTATAAATCGCAGGAAGGGGCAATGCTGTTGTTTGTCCGGGAATAGTGACATAGGCACCAAACCCTTTTATTTCGAGCCGGCTGCTGTTCGTACCCGCATAATTATAATATTCGTAGGCGTCTGTAATTGGTAAATTCCCAATTGCATTATTGCCCAATAAGGGCTGCGCATAATCACAACTCAAAAACACGAGTTGAAAAATCAATGGCGTGCCACTCATCGGAAAGAAATTCTGATAGGCCACAGTTCCGTTGGTTAATGCGGCCATATTCCACGTTGAGTTCGCGCCGCTTGTCGCAGTGTTCACCGAATTGCCAGAAAGAGGCACATTGGTAAATAAGACACTGTCTGGAAGTCCGCATGTGGCGGCAGATGGACAAGGGAAATCAATTCTACTTAAGGTTATAGGTGTTTGCGCATTCGTCGTGAAGGCTGCTAAAAGTCCAAGAATAGATAAAACTTTTTTCATTCGAACAAAAATTGAATTTCAAATGTAACCATTTAGACACTACTATTTTTTAGAAATGGCTGGAATAAAAAAGAATAATGAGGTGAACAAGGAAAAGAAGACGACGCCGTGTTGACGAGATAATATATTCTCTGTAAAAAATGTAACCGACAAAATAATCAACAGAAATAGATACAAGGTGTTTTTCGTCGTGAAGGCTTTTCTGTAATGCATGAATAAAATGAAAATGAACAGGATGGCGCCAATCAGTCCAAAACTAAGCCATTGATTTAGATACTCATTGTGCGTATTATAACTTCCTAATGCTTGACCTGCATAAAAGGATGAGAGATAAAAGAAAAGATTCAGTTGTTCTTGCAGTTGCGATGGGCCAAGGCCTAGCAGCCAGTGCTTCTGTAACAATGAAAGGTCTGCCTGAAAAATGAGACGGCGCATGTTCATGGAATTATTGATCACATCGGGCGAATTGTTTTCTGCAAAGAAGAAGACCTCGTCAATTCGTTGATGTGCGACTGGAATGGCTATATAAAACAAACAGAGACCACAGATTAAAAGAAGACTCAGGTAGATTTTTTTGGAGCGACTAATCTTAAACAAGAATAGCATGGCATACGCGAAAAGAAGACAAAGCGCTAGGATAGCTGCTTTAGGCATTAGTAGAAGAAGGGCTATTAAAAGCAGCAGTTGAATAACGATGGAAAGCCATAATCGATGCTTGAAAAAGTAAGCACCATAGATCCACAAGATGCCTATAGCAAAACAAATATACATGCCAAAATATGTAGGGTGTATATGCGTCAGTCGCTCGAAGGCAACACGATACGCCACATGATTCAAAGCGAATGATGACTTAGTACTTACTTGTTCGTAGAGAATCATTGCATTGCCATAAAGTGCGGTCGCCAATGTGCCGCCAACAAACCAACTAAGATGAGGTTTCCAAGACGATGAACTTAGTTTTGAAAACAATACGAAGATGAATGGTAGAATAAAGAGACTGAATTTTCGTTCAATCAATGAAAATAATTCAGTCCGTGAAATGGCCGGTGTCATTGGCAGCCAAACGAGATATAATAGATAGCCGCTGCCTAATAGCAAGGCTACTAGAAATTCGTTCTTGTGCAGGTTGCGTTGCGAAAAAAGAAACTGCATCGCCACAGCCACAGCGAATACAATCAGCATCCCAGTCTGCCATTTCATCGGTAAAAAAAAGGAAATGAAAAGCAAGCGGTAGATCCATGGAACTATCTTTTGTATGGTAGAATCACTCGTCATTATGTTTGGGTGCTATTTTTTTTTCGTCGACGAATAGTTTCACTTCGTCACGAAATCGTTCAGCCGAAAAGCGGATGGTGTTCTTTCGTATCTGTTCAAAATCAGTCAAGGGATGTTGCTCAAATCTATTGACCGAATCGATGATCGACTCCTCGGTTTGTTCATCAAAAAAATATCCTGTCACACCGTTTATCACCGATTCTTTATAACCACCGTAGTTCAATGCCAATACGGGAGTTCCTGTGGCCTGCGCTTCAACACACATGATGCCGAAATCTTCTTTGGCAGCGAATATGCAGGCCTTGGCATTTTGCATATAAAGTATCAGTTCGTCGTCGTGCTGATAACCTAGCCAAATGATATTCGGTGAATCTTTGATGAGGTTTTTAATCTCCTTGGCATCAAGCCCATTTCCAATCAGGACAAGTTTTTTGTCTTTCATCTTCAGAAAAGCTTTAATAACCACATCGATTTTTTTATGCGAGACGAAACGTCCTACAGCTAAATAAAAATCCTTGCGCGGGCTTGTATTCAAACTGAATTTCTCGATTTGGACAGGCGGGTAGATCACCACGGAATCACGCTGATAGATTTCTTTTATTTTTTGTTGGATATGAGATGAGTTGGCTATAAAATAGGAAACCTGCTGTGCAGTGCGTAAGTCCCATCTGCGTATAAAAGGAATCACGAATTTTAACATCAACTGTTTAACGTACCCGATATCATTCAGATAATCCTGATGAAGAAACCAGGCATAACGCATGGGCGTATGGCAATAGCAAATATGCATGATGCCCTTTTTGCCATGAAAACCTTTGGCCACGGCATGTGATGAAGAAATATACAAATCGGCCGTTGTAGGTCTCAGAAATTTTATAAAGAAGGGGAGTACAGGTAAAAAGTATTGGTACATTCGATCGATAAAAGGGATATACTGAAGCGCAGTGACATGCGTTTTAGTGTGGCCGATAATTTCGTTGCGGTCAATTAGCGGTAGGGTATTAAATAGCGTGTATAATTCAATATCCTCGTTGCTGAAAACAGCAAGTATCTCTTTGATGACTTTTTCAGAACCCGCATTGACGCGCAACCAATCATGGATTAAAGCAATTTTCATAATTCGGTGTTGCTTTCCAAAAGACGCAATATCTGCTTGGCACTTTTAGAAAATGAGTACTTTTCTTTCAGGAAGTTCTGATTAATGATATTTGAAGATTCATGATGTGTCATCTCAACAAGCTTGCGTATGATATCCGCTTTGTCGTAATGATTGCAAAAGTAAACATATTCTTCAAAAAGCTCTTGGTAGGTTGCAATGTTCGAACACAACACGTTGCAATTTGCAGAAAGGGCTTCAAGTACCGGTAATCCAAATCCTTCATAGAAGGAGAGGGAAACAAAACATTCGGCACGTTGGTAATAGTCAAATAAAGCGTTGTCGCTCAGGGTTGATTCGAAACGAATGTTGTCATGCAGCGGCAGTGCTAGCTTACTGAAAGCGTCGTGATGTCCGCCGACTATCACCAAGGTATATTCCACCTGCAAGCCTGATTCCAGAAAGGCTTGTATCAGGATTTCAATATTTTTCCGTCGGGAAATGGAGCCTACCGTAAGAATCATCTTTTCTTTTTTTATAGGCTCATGTGCAGCGTCGCTAAATTGTGCAGCCACGCCATTATAGCTTACCGATATTTTATCAAGGGCTTTCTTGTAAAGTAAAATCAATTGTTGCCTGACTGTCTCACTGACTGTAAAAACATGCACTGCCTTGTTGATGATACGAGGCATCAGGAAATTGTACCAAGCGCTAAAGAGATAAGGATTGTTCTCTCTATATATGTTGTACGATATGTCGTGCACTGTAATAAAATTATTGCGAAGCAAAAGCGGTGCGGTATTGCAAGGATTAAAAAGAACATAGTGTTTTTTGTTTCGCAAATACCACACAAGGTCTATTTGTTCCCAACGATGTCCGCTGAAGTGGCCTATTGGCAACACCATTAATTCCTTTGACCACTCTTGTTGTTTGCTTTTTTTAGGGCAAAGAAAGACCATGTCAGGATTCGACTTTTTCATTTGCAGACAACATTCAAATGCATACCTTTGCACGCCTGTAAGAGGCTGTGTAACGAAGCGTGCATTGACATAAATAGTGGTCTTTTTTTGCATGTTGTGGAATCGGATGGCAACTTACAGCTATTACAAAAGATATGCAACATCTCAATCAACTTTATGCGCTAAGTAAGCGGAATATCATAGTCCGATACAAGCATTCATTGATCGGTTTTTTCTGGGGTTTTTTCAAACCATTGTTATATCTGCTTATTTTTATTGTCATCTTCAGTTCACAGTTTAGTTCCACATCGAATCATGTTCTGTACATAACATCAGGCATTTTGTTCTGGTTCTTTTTTTCAAATTGCACTAGTCAGGGTGTTCAGAGTATCGTACAAGCATCTGGGCTGTTGAAGTCGGTGTATATTCCTGCGATATTTTTTCCCTTGGCAGAAGTGATGGGTGAATTGTTTAATGTGCTGTTGGCGTTATCGGTTTATTTCATCGTCATGCATTGGTTTGGTATGGTCTATACCTTGCAACTTTTTTGGGTGCTTCCTATTCTGTTGCTGTTCGCTATTTTTAGCTTCAGCGTCACCTTGATTTTATCTGCCTTGAATGTCTTTTACCGTGATGTAGGTATTTTGTGGAATACCATACAGCCTGCCATTTTCTATCTGACACCTATCGCATACACTGAAAGTTTGATACCTCAACGGTTTTCATTTGTCATCAAAGCGAATCCGATTTATTACTTCATTAAATTATTTCGTTATCCTTTGTACGAAGCCATCGCACCTGATTTTTACCTCATCGGGAAATGTGTACTGATTACGTTTATATCATTGAGTATAGGTATTCTGTTGTTCAACCGTTTGAAAAATCAATTTATCACGGCCATCTAATCTATGAGTCAACTTCTAGCATACAAGAATGTTTTTGTAAAGTACCGGCATAATCATGCAGGGGTTTATTCGATCAAGGATTTGCTCACCACTTTTTCTATGCCCTTTCAATACAAGACCATTTTGGACGATGTGTCATTCACCTTGAATAAAGGCGAAAGTCTTGGTATTCTTGGTCGCAATGGAAGTGGTAAGAGTACCTTACTTCGCACCATGGCCAATATTGTAAAGCCATATAAAGGCACTATTGAATGTGTAGGGAGCATAGCGCCTATACTGGCTCTTGGAGTAGGATTAGAAATGGAACTCACCGGGTATGAAAATATTGATTTGTTGCTTGCGTTATACGGACAAGGAAGAGATAAAAAAAAGATTGCCGACATCATTGCATTTTCAGAGCTCGATGATGTGACCCTGAAGCAAGCTGTCAAATGTTATTCATCAGGTATGCTTGCACGTTTATCATTTTCGATTTCATTCGCCAATGATTGTGCTATCTATATCATTGATGAAGTGCTGGCTGTAGGCGATTTCGGATTTCAATCGAAATGTATCCAGAAAATAAATGAACTCAAAACGCAAGGTAAATCGATCATCTTTGTGTCACATTTCCCTGATGAAGTAGAACGTATTTGCGATAAGGCGATTTTACTTGAAAATGGAAAAATTATTCAGCAAGGCAAGGCTCACGATGTATGTGATTATTACCGAAAATTATTTTAATAATGAACGAAACTTTCGGAAAAATACCCCTACTGATTTTCTCACAATCTTCGATCGATGGAGCGTATTTATCAATTTTGTTGTCCAATCATTTGCAGCCGAATAGTGATGTTGAAACAAGACATGAGAGGCCATACTCCTTGACTGATAATAATTTTACGAATCAAGCTGTACAGCGATGCCTGTCGCAGCCACTTGCCAATAATCAATCATCACAGATTTACGCACAGTTACATGTATTGATGGAAGAAGGGTTTGATACAAGGCGACTCTATGGGTTGTCGATGCCCTTTCAATTATTTTCAACAGAGGGCATTCATGCCAATTTCAACAAGGCAAAATTTCTATTTGTATACAATGAATTTGAACTAGCTGATACAGGCATCAGTGAATCCTTTCAGGGTATACTGAACTTTATTCAGCAAAATAGTCATGATTGCTTTGTGTTGAATTCTAAATTTTTGATAGCAAACCCTTTGCTGATCTTGAAGCAACTCTCGACTTTCACAGCAGCGCACATAATCAAACAAGAAACGGTTTCTTATCAAACAATGACAGCATCAGATTTATTAGAAGCTGGTTTGCAGAGACGATTATCATTGAAAGAGAAACATAATTTTTATCAACACGAATCTAGTATTAAACAATGCGAATGGTATGAAGGTAAAGAGGTATTGTTTGTTTTTTATAACATGTCAGACGCTACGAAAAATAGCTTACTGAAACGTGTATACGATATCTATTGTTATTTTCTTTTTCCCGTGCGATGTGTAATCATTTGTGATAATCAACAAGTATGCGGCACTGTCACTGAGTCACTGAGTAATACGTTGTTGTTTTCTGAAACGATTGACGTGGTAGTCAAGCTAGATGCCTTAGCCAATCAATTGAATGCAATCATTGAACAAAGCGTTCAAGATGTAGTTTGTATTGATAACTTGAGTACAACATCTGTGCTGTCTGAACTTTTATCGGAGGAGATGCTAGCATCAGAATCGATGTTGGTCTTTTGTAAAGTAAGCCTAGAAAGTAGAGTCAGTAAAGCGACGCTGTCGGATGTCTTGATAAAAGATTATTCTATGCATAATATAGTCTTTTCAAAAAAAGCGTGGCGCAATATCAATGGTTTTGATGCTGAAGTGGATGGTCAATACATCTTGTGGGATTATGCTATTCGAAGTCTTGATGTATATAAAAATGAGGCGATTGTGTTGCCTGTCTTGCTTAACGCAGAGTCCGCGAATAGTGACAAATCTTCTATTGTACAAGAGGGAAGCGACGCCTATAAAAAATTACTACTCAAGCATCGTGCGATCTTGGAACGTTGCCTTGATGAAGTGATTCGTTTGGCAAGTCAGGAAAATCTTTCATCTCATAATGAAAATGTGGTTCTCTATGAAAAGATGGCATCACTGCAGATGATCTCTTCACATGCTAAGGATGAATTGAAATCGCTGCAGCAACTGACATCACAACTACATTTGCGTATTCAGTATCTCGAAAATAACTGGTATCAGAAGCTTCGAATGAAGGTCGGCAAGATCAAGAAGATATTTTTCAAGAAGAAAGCACCAGGTGCAGGTTCGCTTAAAAGGATACTAGAGTTCATCCGATTTGCCTTCAGTAAAACCGGCTTCGGAATCGTTCGGAAGGTAGCCGCCAATGTGCTTAAACGGCTCTATATTTTAGTTGAAAAAAGGCCGGTAGACATTGTGTTCAAAGATGCCATAGGAAGCAGGGATATCTTCACGTATAACGACTGGATCAAGAAGAAGCTCGACAAGGATGATCTATTGTCTGACTATGAAGCGCATGAAGAGTCTATGGCTTTCAAGCCTAAGATCAGTATCATCATGCCTGTGTATAATGCACCGATTCGTTATCTGAAACAAGCGATAGAATCTGTCATCAATCAAGTGTATCCGAATTGGGAATTGTGTATTGCCGATGATTGTTCCACTGATAAGCGAGTGCGTAAATTATTGCATGTGTATTCTGTAAAAGATCAACGTATCAAGGTTCACTATCGTAGCGAAAACGGACATATTTCTGCCACGTCGAATGATGCATTCGCCTTAACGACAGGAGAGTTTGTGTTGCTTATGGATCATGATGATTTGATCACACAGCATTGTCTTTGGGAAATGGTGAAGGCATTGAATGAGAAACCAGAAACCGATATCCTCTATTCGGATGAAGATAAGATTGAAGAACGCTATCATAAGGATGCTCACTTTAAACCCGATTGGGCACCCGACCATTTGTTGTCAAGAAATTATTTGGGTCATGTGACCGTATTGCGAAAATCGCTGATGGAGAAGATTGGCGGATTTCGTTTAGGATTCGAAGGCAGTCAGGATTATGATCTGATGTTGCGAGCGACAGAGCAGACAACGAATATTGTACATATTCCTAAAGTGCTTTATCATTGGCGCATTCATCAGTTGTCAGCGGCGCAAGGTGAGGATGTGAAACCATATGCTTATGTGGCTGCCAAGAAAGCGTTGGAAGAAGCATTGGTCAGACGAGGTTTGAAAGGAACGGTAAAATATCTTACTGGATTGAGAGGGTACAAGATCGATTATACTGTCACGCGAAATGATCTAGTCAGTATCATCATTCCGACCAAAGATCAAACGGCGTTGTTGAAAAATACGATTGATTCCATTATTACTCTCACCGGATATACGAACTATGAAATAATTGTGCTAAACAATAATAGTACATCAAAAGAATTTTATGCGTGGGTGGATGAATACACGAAAAAATATCCTCAATTGATACATGTTGTGGAGGCACATTTCCCGTTTAACTTTTCGAAGTTGATGAATATTGGTGCCGACTTGGCTAAAGGGAAATATCTGTTATTGCTCAATAATGATGTTGAGATTATTCACGCCGATTGGCTTGACATTATGGTATCGTATGTGCAACAAAAGCGTATTGGTGCGGTGGGTGTTAAATTGCTCTATCCAGATGATACGGTGCAGCATGCAGGCGTTGTCATCGGACTAGGTGGTATAGCAGGTCACAGTTTTGTAGGGGCCTATAAAGATGATCCAGGGTATTTTAATTATATCCAAAGTGTCAATAATTATGCAGCTGTCACGGCGGCTTGTTTGATGTGTCGAAAAGAGGTATTTGATGAAGTGCATGGCATGGATGAAACCTTCGAGGTGGAATACAATGATGTAGATTTTTGTCTGAAGATGATGGAAGCGGGGTATAACAATGTATACCTTCCTCAAGTAGAGTTATATCATTACGAATCCGCTACACGCGGTCATCCGCATCAGAGCAAGCCTTCGTATGAGCGGCACCTAAAGGAGATGAAATTGTTTAAAGACAAATGGCAGCATGTCATTGATCATGATCCGTTTTATAACCCCAACCTGAATATGGGGGCACACGATTTTAGTTTGAATTTTTCGGCTTAAGGTTTTTGAAGAGAATCAAAAATCCTGAACTTATACCAATAAAAAAAAACGGATAAAAACCCATATAATGCCGAAAGGCAACCCAGGTTACGGCGTCAATGTAGTGATTGAGGAGGCCTAATAAGATTAAGAAATAAATAAATATAGGATACGTATAATAAAGCCATCGTGTATCCTTGTCCTTGTTTGAAAAGAAGAAAAACAACATCAGTAATACGTTGCTAAGCGCTAAGCAAATATGCAAGACCGACAAGTTGAAGGCATTCCCTAGAAAATCAATTTTAAAAAAATCATTGATGAATAAATGAAGAAATTTACCATAGCTAACCATATTCGCTCGAAAGTAATTTTGAAGTAATGAATTAATATTACTTGCGACAATGGGTTCAGGAATTGAATTGAGTTTCCATAGTACTATTATGACAAGAGGAATAATTAATCCGGCTGCACCGGCAAGAATTAGTTTCCAATCAAATGCGCGTATCAAACTTGGAAGGGCTAATACAAACAGAATAGGGAGGATAAAGAGATTGGTAAGCGCTCCGCATATTGAAAGTCCGGCCAGGAATGTTAATAGGAAAAGATGCTTTGGTTTTGGTGATTTTATAAACGTCAAGAGCGCAAGAATACTTGAATTTATTAGTAGAGGTGATAAATAATTGTTGCCTAAGCCATAACGTTCATGTGAGACGGTGAATAGGCACCAAGCTATCCCAATCAGTATATAGGTGGTAGGTAGGTAATGACCTTGTTTTCGCATTTCTTTTCCAATTAAAAGCATCAAAAAAAGTCCAATAAAGAAGATTGAAAATGAAACAGTACGAAGGATTTGCAATCGTTTGAAAATGGTAAAATCCCAAGCCTGCATTAGTCGGTCTGGTGCTGCAAGAAGTAAATAATAGAGCGGCGGATGTTTAGCTTGATACGAGTAGCCCGTTAAGCCAAGTGCCTTACGATAGGGTGGACGCTTGGCTGGATTTTGATCAGAATGATGAATAATTTCTATGAATAACTCCTCAGATATTGAATCTGAAATAGAAGGCATTTTTCCGCTTGCTATGTTGTCAATGTAGTCCATATGTTGATATTCGTCAATCGGACTCCATGGGGTATTGTTAATATACCAAACTTGGAAAAATGTAATTAAAGTGATAAAAATAAGTAAGCAACGCTGGATTGCAATATGATTCATTTTTATTTTAAGGTGTTTTAAATAGATTCTTATTTTCAAGTCCGTATATCATAGCTCGCTGCTGTACTTCCAGTATGACGATGTCTGGTTTTTTTTCTTCTATCAATTCATGAAGGAAATCATAACTCCAAACATACGTAGCTTCTTTGAAGTGAAGATTTAAAAATGGAATCAGATAATTGGAATAGGAGTCTCTGAACATCAAAAGAGTCAGATTGCAACTGTCAATCAATTTTTCATTTTTAAAATTCATAATGATATTTGCAATCGGAGGATACACCAACGCATGTGTCGTATCTTTCAGTGAAACTGTGTATTCTTTTCGTCGGTATACATCTTCAAGTTCCAGCATACCTGCAAGGTCGCCATGATTATTGAACGAGTCTGTAACTGTTAAGTCGTTATATTCTATAGGATGCAGGCAAGGAAAATCCTTTCTTATTTCATTCAAAAGGTAATTGTAGCCAACCCAGGCGCCGAACATATTCCAATGCGTGTCTGTGCTGTAATAGACATCCTTCAGGTTTGAATAGTGTTGGAGTGAATCGGTAGGGTCGAGCAAGATGATATGTTTATTCTTGAGGTATTGTTTGTAATAATCAAGACGGTCGTGTCCGTAATTTGGCACCTTCGTGTAACGGTCAGGGAAAAATTCGTCATAGATTCTGTTTCTGTTTGGCGGTATTACAATGTAATATCGGATGCCACGTTTTTCAAGCCATTGTATACGTTCGCGAAGTATGGTAACCATCGAATTTAGTGCTGTATCGGTAAATCGATTTAACTTTCTGTAGTCTTGGATAGCCATCGGGTCGGTTTCAAAAAACCATCCTTTTTTTCCGATAATGACACGTTCAGGTAATGAGGATGACTTAAATAGCGTTGCCTTAATGAGGGAATGGCAATAGAACAAGACATTGCGGAATGCGAAATGATCATTCACGTAATTTGTTAATAGGTCTGGATATTGAAATACGTTGCTTGCTGTTAATGGAGTGTATTTTTCAAGTCGTCTGTTTTCATTGCTTTTTTTATCAGGAAGTGTTCCAATCAACGAAGCAATCAACATTATAAATAGCAAAGTGAAAAATAGTTTCGATGCCAGTGAAAGTTTTTCTGTCTCATGATCTGAAGAAAACAACGGGAGTCTTTTCTTTACCTGAAAGGGTATTAGTACGATAAAGACTGAAAGTGTCAGTGAGCAAAGAATCTTCCATGATAGGATAGAAATATGGTTTTGAATAGATTTTTCAATCTTCTTATGTAGCGTATTGTTAAACAAGATGACTTTTTTCTTGCCATCGTTTTTGAATTCGATTGTTTCTGCATTGGCGCCGGAAACTAACTCTTTGTTGAGTAGCAGTTGCCCGATACGTTGTCCATTCCAATCGCCTATTCCAACACTAAAAAAACCTGCATGTAGTTCAATATGTATATTTCTTAAATAATAAAATTGAGTGGTATCATCGAACAATAATGTAAGTTTCTTTGTTGATCTTGCTTCATCGAACAGCATAATATTTTGTGTAAAAAATTGAGATGCTATTACAGTTTGCGTTTGGCCATCTGCTGCGCTATGTTGCTTGTTATCAGCATACATCAGCGTATAATGGGCATTTGTAAGTGTTTTAAGCGCTATCCTAACTTCTAGTTTCCACGATAGTAGTTGGCCGAGACAAACAAATATCACCAACGCGACTGCGAGTATTGAAATGAATTGGATGATATGTGAACGCCAGAATTTAAACAAGATGAAATGGAGTAAGTTGATTGTAGTTGTGAGTAGGTTGTTAGAATTTAAAGTAGATGAAAGGGTTGTACGTAGAAGAAGACATGATGCAGACAGTAAGCAACAATAATGAAATATACATCATGTCGTTTAGATAAGGTATGCGGCTTGTGCGTTGATGAAGAGCAAGGTACACTTTTGATTGATGTACTGGATAGCTGAAAACGATGGCTACGAAAAGAATGAAATAAAGATCTGGTGTAAGATAAAACGATGGAAAATAAATTTGGGTTGATGCTGTGTGAATAAAAAATGCCTTGCTTAACACATCGGTCAAATGCTCTCCACAGTCAATCTTGAAGATCATCAAAGCAATAATGAATAATAGAAGGGTGTATATATTGGCAAGGAAATAAGGTAATTTGTCTATCCATTTTCGCAGAAATAATTTTTCCATTACAAGAAAGAATCCTGTCACTAAGCCCCATAAAATACAATTCCATGATGGGCCATGCCACAGTCCTGTCAGGAAAAAGACGAACAAGAGATTGCCATACGTTCTTGCCGCTCCTTTTTTATTGCCCCCTAGCGGTATGTATACATAGTTTCTGAAAAAAGTTGTCAAGCTGATATGCCATCGAGTCCAAAGGTCGGTGAGTGATCGAGCTGCAAACGGAAAGTTGAAATTTTCCTTGAACTCAAATCCTGTCATACGGGCTAATCCAATGGCCATATCTGAGTAGCCAGAAAAGTCGTAATACAATTGTAAGGCAAAGACGGCAATTCCGAACCAGATAAGGGCAGGCGATAAATCGGCAATTTCAAGTGTATAAATAGTATCAACTATTCTGCCTAATGAATTTGCAATGATGATCTTTTTTGCCAATCCAATAATGAAGCGTTTTATGCCACTATTGACCTGACTGTTTTTGATCTCACGCTTAACTAATTGTTGGCTGATATCTGTGTAGCGAACAATAGGGCCTGCAATCAATTGAGGGAAGAAGAGTGTATACAAACTTACATTCAATAGGTTTTTTGAAACTTGCGCTTCACGTCGATAGATGTCTGTTATGTATGTGATGCCATGAAATGTAAAGAAGGAAATGCCTAAGGGTAAATGTATCTTGTCACTCTCTTCTAAAGGCGTTGCAAGATTGAAATAGGTTAGAAAATCGTTGATGAAGAAATTGTAATATTTAAAATATAGCAAGATCGATATATTAAGTATAATGCCACTCGCCAACGTTATTTTTTGAGCCGTCTGCGTTCCTTGTTTAGACAATAATAAGCCAACGTTGTAATTGATAAGGATAGAGATCAATACTAAAATGGAATACCCTTTCTCACCCCAAAAATAAAAAAGAAGACTACTAACGAAAAGAATTAGGTTCTGCAGTACAATATGTTTGCGTAGAAGATAATATGCCAGTAATACAACCGGTAAAAAATAAAACAAGAATATCGGTGAGCTAAAAACCATGTATGGACAAAGATAATTTTATCAGTGAAAGACACAAAGGAAAATCAGTTTGCTAAACACATGGATTAACGAACAAGCCATAACTCTCGCATATGGTTTCTACTTTGTTTGATATTGTTCGTTTATTTATTAAGCGTCACTTCGCCTTTAAACACAAACTCAGCTTTGCCGCAAAGCCAAATATGATCGTACTGTTGGCCGTCGATATTATGACAACGCACATTCAGGATGCCACCTAAGGTATGCACGGTAATAATCTGTTCGCCAGGCATATCCTTGATAAACGTCAATGCCGATGCAGTAACACCAGTGCCGCATGACAGGGTTTCGTCTTCCACACCGCGCTCGTATGTGCGAACAAATATTTCCTTGTTATTGATGACTTCTACAAAATTGACATTGATGCCTTCTTCTTTATACAAGGGACTATATCGAATCAACGCGCCTTCTTTTTTTACATTCAACTCGTTTACATCATCGATATAATGCACATAGTGTGGCGAACCTGTATTGAGTTGAAAGTAGGTTTCTTTGGCTATCATAAAACTGACATTATTCATATGCAGCTCCACCACATTTTCCTCATCGATTGTAGCTTGATGTTTGCCATCGATGGCCATAAAGTCAGCACTTTTTGTAATCATACCCAGACGTTTGGCAAAGGCTGTGATGCAGCGACCTCCATTTCCGCACATCGTACTTTCGTTACCGTCGCTATTGTAGTATTTCATTTCGAAATCAACTTCTTTCGAATCGTTCAGCAACATCAGTCCATCGGCACCAATGCCGAAATGACGGTCGCAAAGAAAACGTATCTGCTCTTTGTTGAGTGAGGAATACGTTTTAGTGCGGTTGTCGAGCAGGATAAAATCATTGCCTGTGCCTTGGTATTTGAAAAAGTGGATTTGCATATGCGCACAAAAGTAGTTCTTTTATAAAAATTACGAACGATGAAAGCGTAACGACATTGATTTTAATGTATTGCGCTCGGTGCTGATGTGTTGTACGCTCAATCGGCCGCCAACAAATGTAGAGTAAGGATGTTGGATGGATTTGGCACTATTGTTTTAGCCAATTCATTGTATCAGTAAAACACATGATTGACATGAGTAGTCTTCTAGTTGGTATGTACTTCAGTTAGTAATGAAAAATGGGAATGTGGTGAACCGGAAATTTGTGAAGGAATGAAATTTAAATCCTACTCAGTATGATCAAGTTGATTTTCTTCTAAAATCACCACCGGCTTCTTCATTCTTTTTAGTAATCCCAACACGTCCTCTATCCCTTTGACATTATCAATGATCAGCATCTGTGCGGTACCCACTAATTTTAATCGACAGTTTTTGATTTGTAACTGAATTACTTCCATGATATACCTGAAGGTGTCACTATCATAATAAGGCGAATCAGGATTGGAAACAAAATATAAACGCAACTGTTTATTTTTCAATATCAATCGCTCAAAGCCAAGCTCCTGTGCTGTCCATCGCGCACGTAAGGCGATGAAAAGATTTTGCACCGGCACGGGTACCGGACCAAAGCGATCGTTCAATGAATCGCTGAAACGTTCCAACTCTTCTTCGTTTTCGCAATTGTCGACCTGCGTGTATAACGAAAGACGTTCGGCAATACTCTCTACATAACTATCCGGTATTAATATTTCCAAATCGGTATCCACTGTGCAATCGCCTACATAATCTTCCTTGTCATGAATCTGTTCCTTAAACACTTCCTTGAACTCGGTATGTTTTAATTCGCGTATGGCCTCATTCAATATTTTCTGATACATTTCGAATCCGATATCAGTGATGAACCCACTTTGTTCCCCCCCCAGCATATTGCCCGCACCGCGTATATCGAGGTCGCGCATCGAGATGGAGAATCCGCTGCCAAGTTCGCTATATTGTTCGATGGTTTGTAAACGCTTCTTTGAATCATTCGGTAATAAGGCCAGCGAAGGCGCCAATAGATAGCAGAAGGCTTTCTTATTGCTACGTCCTACACGACCGCGTAATTGATGTAAATCACTTAACCCAAATTGATGCGCATTGTTGATGATGATGGTATTGGCATTCGGAATATCCACACCGCTTTCGACAATATTGGTACAAACTAATACATCATATTTCTGCGCCATGAAATCGAGAATCGCTTCTTCCAATTCATCGCCTTCTAGTTTGCCATGCGCCATACCGATACTGATATCAGGACATAAGGCTTGTATATGCGCCTTCATGTCGGCTAAGCCCTGCACACGATTATGTATAAAAAAAACTTGTCCGCCTCGTTCGGTTTCATAATAAATGGCATCACGTATCAGCTCATCATTGAACATAGCGAGTTCGGTATGCACAGGCTGTCGGTTAGGCGGTGGTGTATTGATTACACTCAAGTCGCGTGCGCCCATCAATGAAAATTGTAAGGTTCTAGGTATCGGTGTGGCTGTTAACGTGAGTGTATCAACATTCGATTTGATACTTCGTATTTTTTCTTTAGCGGCTACACCAAATTTCTGTTCTTCATCGATGATGAGTATGCCAAGGTCTTTATATGTTACATCTTTACTTAGCAGGGCATGTGTGCCAATGATGATATCAATTTTGCCTTCCTCAAGTAGCTGTAAGGTTTCTTTTTTCTGTTTGGTTGATTTGAATCGATTGATATAATCGACCGTGCACGGAAATTCTTTCAATCGCTCTTTGAAATTCTGAAAGTGCTGATAGGCAAGTATCGTAGTTGGTACCAATATCACAGCTTGCTTTCCATCGACCACGCTTTTGAAGGCAGCCCGTATTGCTACTTCGGTTTTGCCAAAGCCTACATCACCACACACAAGTCGGTCCATCGGTGCGTCCGCTTCCATATCTTTTTTTACATCGGCTGTGGCCTTACTTTGATCGGGCGTATCTTCATACATGAAACTCGCTTCTAATTCGGTTTGCATATACGAATCAGGTGAATGCATAAAACCTTTTGATGCTTTGCGTTGTGCATAAAGCTTAATCAAGTCGCCAGCAATATCTTTAATTTGTTTCTTGGTCTTTGTTTTCAACTTCTCCCATACACCGCTTCCTATCTTGTGTATCTTGGGTTCGCTGCCTTCTTTGCCTGCGTATTTAGTAATCTTGTGGAGCGAGTTGATATTGACATACAGCACATCATTGTCTTTGTAAATAATACGCACTGCTTCTTGTGGCACGCCATTCACATCAATCTTTTGCAAGCCGCTGTAACGACCAATGCCATGATCGATATGCGCGACAAAATCGCCCGGTTGTAAATCACGCAAGGCTCGCAAGCTTAGCGCTTTCCCTTGCGAGTAAGCCTGCTTCATTTTGTATTTATGATAACGCTGAAAGATCTGATGATCGGTGTAGCAAACCACCTTGACATCGTTATCGATAAAGCCATGTGCAATGGATGATGGCACCGGCGTGAATAAGATATTGGCATTCAGTTCCTGAAAAATACTTCGTAAGCGTTCGAGCTGTTTGGGATTTTCTGAAAAGAGAAAGATAGAAAAATGTTCAGCCGATCGATCCTGTAAATCCTTGATCAGTAATTCAAAATTACGATTGAAGGAAGGTTGTTCACGGGTGATGCAACTAAAGGTTTTAGACGCCTTGGTATGAAATATTTCTTCGGAGAATCCTTTGCCGAATTCGATGATAGTACGTTTGGCGACATGTTCAATGAGGATGTCACTTGTCACAAAATCGGCGGCATTAATGACGATATCGTTTTCATTTGAATCTTGTATGGTGATGCTTCCTTTATTGTCGAGATGCGACAACAATTTACCCACCCGCTCCATCACTAGTTCGGCATCGTGCACCCAAATGATGGTATTGGCCGGCAAGTATTCAAACAACGAAACTTTCTGTTTGGTTTCAAAATGTGTTTCAATATTCGGAATGATGGTCACCTGCAGCAACTTGCGTTCCGACAATTGCGTTTCAGGATTGAAGATCCGTATGGTGTCTACTTCATCATCAAATAATTCAACCCGATACGGATGCTCATTCCCGAAGGAATAGATATCAATAATACCACCACGAATGGCAAACTGCCCGGGTTCATACACAAAATCGACCTTGATAAAACTCATCGATACAAGAAACTCAATCAGAAATTCGACATTGAGCTTTTCGCTTTGTTTGATATAGATCGTGTTCTTCGAAAAAGTTTCGGTATTCACTACTTTCTCCACAATGGCTTCGGGATAGGTGACCAACACTTTACGGTGTGGCTCTTGGCCGTTGAATTTCATCAGGGCTTCGGCTCGCAGCATCACGTGACTGCTGTTGAGTTCACCGATGGTTCCCGTCTTTTTATAACTATCAGGAAACAGACATACATCAAGCGCGCCGCTCAGTGTTTCAAAATCATTATGGAAATAGGCGGCTGTTTCCTTATCGTCGAGGATAAACACGTGGTTCACATCGAGCTGTTTGAATACGCTTGTGGCTAGGAAGGAGAATGAAGACGCCTGCGCGTTTTTCAGACAGATTAATTTCGATCCGGGCAATACAATTTCTTCTGTCAACGATTTTAGACAGGGGTGTTGAAAATATAAATCCTGCAGGTATTGCAAATTCATGGGGGTGCGAAGATAAGGGAATTCAACAATTGCAACATTCGCCATTTTATTAAATCGAATATAAAAGGATAGAATGATGTTATGGACTATTTCTATTGAATGATTAGGTGCTGATGCTCATTGTGTTGGTAAACTTCAATATGTTGTATCTGCCTGTATTATTTTATGTTTGTGTGCTGAAAACTATTTCATACTTTTATTCAACCATGGACATCCTATACATTTTCTTATCGCTTATTGCTTTATTTCTTTTAATCAATATCGTGTTG
>CAIRSV010000240.1 GCA_903881265.1 uncultured Bacteroidota bacterium | reverse complement strand
ATTAAAATCTTCAAAAGCAAAAACATTGATCTTGTCTTTTTTTGTTAAATCTGAAGCACTTTGAAAAAATTTTACAAAATCAGTTTGATTCTTCGCCGACCAATAATCAATCATGTTATTGAATATTCCTTGCAAGCCATCAAACCCATCAATTGCGGTTTTATCTATTTCAATAATATTCACTTTTACCTTAACCTTCTTTGCAGTTAAATTCTTCGCATCAATTGAATTCTGCGCTAATTCTTTAATGAGCGCATCAATAACATCTTTGGAAAATGTTAATATGGACGCATTATTCAACCCATTGTCTCCTGGGTCTTCTTTTGGATAGGCATTGAATGTTTTCATGATTTTAAAGATACTATTCTTTTACAATTATTAAAATACTATTTGTTTTTAGTGTTTATCTCACCCCCTCACCTTCCGCATAACCTCCAAGCATCTCTCGGAAGGTGACCATTCAGATTCCCAGGTTGCATCGAAATCTTCAGTGGTCCATTGGTCTGCTTCTACACCGTCCATGGACAGTAACATAGCGTGAAACATTCTAGCACCAGCCTTCATCTTGTTATCGCCTTTTACCTTGGGTGTCCATGTTGCAATTGACCAAGCGGGAAAGGAAGGACCAGAGCTCCACTCGTCTAACTGTGCACTGACTAAAAGCACGTAGGTGTCCTTAAAACGAAAGTCGACATAAACTTTTATTACACCCGGACTGTCAGGCATCCCAATCATTAAATAAGGGTGCTCGAACTCGCCAAACTTCTGCATGGTTTTGCTATTCACACTCTCAAAATCTCGTTCAAAAGCATTTCCATTTATATGAAATACAGGCACACCATCAATAAGGCGATAAGGCGTTTCCCCTTGATCTGTCCCCTCAAATCCTTTCCCTACTCTTAACGCCAAGCCCAATACATTCTGACTCAAGGCAATTCTATTCATTTGCATGCCTCTGAACCGTTGCTCATCTTTACTGCTCATAGATAACTACTTTTTACCTTTTTCTTTTGCTATTGCTTTTGCTATTGCTTTCGCTTTTAATTGAACTGTATTCAGATGAGCAAATCGAATGTTGTACTCATCAACCGACTCTTTTTTTGAAACCTTCATGTTATCCAATAAAGCGAAATTTATTCCAGGTATTCTCGCCCAATCATCATTGTTATCTATTGGCCTGTCTTCTGGCACTTCAGAAATATGTTTATACACCTTAACGTTTTTGAGGTTGTGCTTTTCTATTAATTCATCTTGCTTGCCACCATAACTAGCGGTCATGATAAGATTATCTGGTATCTGCCCCAAGCGGTTTACCCAATACTGAATCGACTTAGTGAATGCCCAAAATTCAATGTGTGGATTGGCTTTAGCCAACTCAATCCACATATCGAAATACTTTTGATTGAAGAAATCACCTGAAGCATGGATTCGAATAGACTTGCACGGATTGGGTATTATTGGAATGCCTCCTTTCTTCGAAAATTCAAAATTCTTCCAACGGTGCGCCCTAACGCCAGGAAATCTCTCGGGGCTTGCAGCGTAGCAACGGTATTGCCCTCCCTTAACATTGAACTTACCTGTTTCCCTGTTAACAATTACCTTACACTCTAACGAATAAGGGCAAGTTGTTCCTGTTGGTAGGTTCCATTCATAGACAACCCCGGTGTAATACCTATTGTTCCGAACAAATTTTCCGTCCATAATAATTTCTCTTTTTCTGTATAAAATCAATGTCCTTTGACTATTCCTCTTACGCGTTTATCATAGATGTCATTAAACCAAAGTCTCTTGAACATCATGTTTGCTCGATCTTCTGACAACTTGTTGTAAAATTCGAGTTTGGTATTTATGAAATTCAATAACTCGTTGTCCACCTCTTCATTGAACTTATCCTGAATATTGTCCTTGCTATTCTGAGCATTGAAAAAACTCATAAGACCATCGTTCGCATATATGTTCTGCTTCATGCGCTCAAACTCAACTTTATCCTCATCCTTCAGTTCAAGGCCATAAGTATCATTCAAGACCTTAATTATTTTGAAGAAGATAAATAAAGTCATAAAACTTTTTTGTTTCAAATTGCCCTCTCTAAATTGAAAGTAGACCAAGTAGGCTAACACAATCATAAAGGTAAAAATTTGATCTTGAT
>CAIRSV010000239.1 GCA_903881265.1 uncultured Bacteroidota bacterium | reverse complement strand
TTGTTATTTTCATTTAGGTTTTCCGCAATGTGGTTTTCATAAATGAGTGAAGCTTCAAAGTCGCCACTAATCACTTTTATACTGATTCCCGTCTCAAGAAAAATATTTCTAACCACCTCTTCTCTGTTTTTTGCGTCTCGCATGGCACTTGTTGCAACGGCAATGCATTTTTCAACCTTGTAGGCATTCATCAGATGTGAATAGGCCTTCATGGTTTGAAGGATCATACCTTTTTTTTCTTTTGATATTATACCTGATTCAAATACATCGAAACCCAATCTTAATGGAACCCTCACAAGATTCAATTTATTGAATACTGGCTTGTTTTGTTGGTTTACTGTAACCTCTGTAATAAGCAGCCTGCAAGCGTTTGTTCCGATATCAATGGCGGCTAATCTCACGAATAGGTATTGCTTGCTTTTTTATGAGGTAATTGTAGGTTTCAATCTGTGAACGTGATTTACGTTTACCTAGCGAAGGTACGTATCTGTTATTTAATTCTGTATCAAGAATTCTTGCTTTCACATTGTCTTGCAGTTGAATATTTAATATATCCAATAATTCTTTTTTAAGACCTTGGTCAAATATGGGACAAGCCACTTCAACCCGGTGGTCGAGGTTCCTAACCATAAAGTCAGCGCTTGATATATATACCAATGCCTCTCCCTTGTTGTAGAACGAAAGCACCCTGGCGTGTTCAAGGAACTCATCAACTATACTGATGGCAATCATCTTTTTTTCATTTTTCTTCAGCTGTTTTTTAGTTGAATAGATTCCTCTAATAATGAGGTTAACTTCAACACCTTGGGCTGACGCACTTGATATCTTATCAATCAAACTTATATCACTTAATGAATTTAGTTTGAGTGTGATAGAAGCCTTGTTTCCTTTTTTGGCTTCTTTTATTTCCTTATCAATCAACTCATTTATTTTTTTTCTCATGCTAATAGGGCTTACCAACAGTGTTTTGCAATCCTGAAGTGTGTTTGAATGCAACACAGGATTTTCAAGATAAAAGAATATCTTATTAATGTCCGCCATGATATTTCTGTTGGAAGTAAGCAGGCAATGGTCACCATAAAAATTAGCAGTCTTCTCGTTTAGGTTTCCAGTACTCACAAAACCATATTGAATGGTTTTGTTGCCAGTACGTTTCTTGATAACACAAATTTTAGCATGCACTTTGATGTTTCGGATACCTAACAACACCCGAACACCTTCTTCTTCCAAAATGCTTTTCCATTCGAGGTTTGCTTCTTCGTCAAAGCGTGCTTTTAGTTCTAGCATCACTTCAACTTTTTTCCCATTTCTAGCAGCATTGATGAGGGCGTTGATAATTTTAGACTCAGATGCAAGACGGTATGCGGTGATTCTGATTGAACTTACGTCTGGATCAATGGCAGCTTCTCTAAGAAGATCTATAATGGCATTGAAGGAATGATAAGGGAAATGCAGAAGCACATCTTTTTTGTTTATCACATCAGTTACCCTAATTGCTTTTTTCAAAGCAGGATGCACCACTGCAGGTAGTTTCTTTTTGGACGCGCCAAATACATTCGGAAAATCCATGAAGTGCCTGAAATTATGAATTCTGCCACCGGGAATGATGATACTTTTATTATCCAAGTGCAAT
>CAIRSV010000238.1 GCA_903881265.1 uncultured Bacteroidota bacterium | reverse complement strand
TTGGCTAAAACGGAAGAACTGAAGATGGTAACCGTTAGTGGGAGCCGCTTTGAGAAAAGAGCCGCTGAAGAAATTGTCTCTATCGAAGTGTTGAAACCTGCTCAAATTCTTAACACGGCGAATAATTCAATGGAAGATGCCTTGCAACGCGTGCCCGGTGTTGATGTAGTCGAAAATCAGGTGAATATCCGTGGCGGATCAGGTTGGAGCTATGGTGCAGGCAGCAGGGTATTGGTGCTTGTCGACGATATGCCTATGCTCACCGCCGATGCAGGTGACGCCAAATGGGATTTTCTTCCATTGGAAAATTGCGAGCAGGTCGAAATTCTGAAAGGCGCCTCGTCGTCCTTATATGGTTCGTCAGCCCTCAATGGTGTCATTAACTTCAGGACTGGTTTCGCCAAAAACAAACCACGCACCAAGATGATGTTGTATAATGGTATGTACGGCAATCCAAGAGATAAGTCGTGGAAATGGTGGAATAAGCAGCAACCCGGTTTTCAGGGAGGTTATTTTATGCATTCGCAAAAGTTTGGTCAACTCGACATGGTACTTGGTTCGGCTTGGTATAGCGAAGATTCCTATTTGCAAGGCGATTTACAACGACGTGGCCGTGTGAATCTAAATCTTCGTTATCGATCCAAGAAAATTGAAGGTCTCATCGCAGGTGTTAATACGAACGTGCAACTTAACAAAAGCCAGACGTTCTTTTTTTGGCAGCCCGACAGTATCAACGGTACTCGCTATTATCAACCCTTTGGTGGCTTAGCTGATTCAACTACGACAGTGAACAAAAATCAGGGACAACGATTTAATATTGATCCATACATTACCTATAATACCAAAGGTGGCGCTAAGCATACATTACGCACCCGATTATTTCGAAGTAAAAATGATATTCCTGAGAAACAGCAATCTTCAACCGCTGATACCTACTTTGGCGAATATCAATTTCAGAAGTCACTCAACAGTGAATCTAGTCTGCTCAAGAACGTTAATATTGTAGCAGGTATCAGCAGCAGTTTTAGTAATGTGGTTGGGGAATTATATGGTGACCATACCATTTATAATTTGGCCCCGTATGCGCAAATCGAAAAGAAGATTAATAAACTTTGGACTTCCTTTGGTGGGCGATTTGAAATAAATCAGGTGGATCAATATAAGGTTGAACAGAAACCTGTGTTTAGAGCCGGATTAAATTATGAGCTTGGTAGAGCGACGTTTATTCGGGCATCCTACGGACAAGGATATCGATATCCTTCTGTTGCGGAGCGCTTTGTAAAAACAGATTTTGGGGCATCCAAGGTATTCCCTAATCCTCAACTGAAATCTGAAACGGGTTGGAGTTCTGAAGTGGGTATCAAACAAGGATACAAGATTGGTTCGTGGCTTGGATTTATTGATATGGCTGCTTTCTGGACAGAATACGCTCAAATGATGGAATTTAATTTTGGGATCTATCTTCCTGCTGATTCTACTATTGGTCAGGTAGCTAATCCACAAGATTATTTAGGTTTTAAATCGATCAATGTTGGCGATACGCGTATTAATGGTATTGATTTGTCGGTGATGGGGCAGGGCAAGATGCTGGGTACAACTTCAAAGTTTATTCTTGGGTATACCTATATGAACCCAACGTTGTTGAACCCCGATTCGGCGATCATATCTAATATTAGCGGTTCGACCCGCACCCTAAAATATCGATACCGTCATAGCGTTAAGTTTGATATTGAAAATTCGTATCGTCGAATAACGCTTGGAACGACTGTCTTATACAATTCCTTTATGCAAAATATTGATGAAGTGTTTACAAATTCTAAGCCTGATGAGAATGTCTTTGGCGTCATTTTCGAACTTGGAACCGGATTGCCTAGCACAATACGGGAATTCAGAAAGAAGTATAATAAAGGCACATTGATTTGGGATATGCGTTTAGCGTATCAACTGACAAAGGATGTCAAGACGTCTTTCATTGTAAAAAATATGCTGAATACTGTGTATGCCGAACGCCCGGCTATTATCAGTCCGCCAAGGACGTATACACTGCAGTTGGCTGTTGATTTGTAGTCTACTAAAATAGTTCGATTCAATTTAGTTTTTTCGCACAATCAGCATGTAATGATCAAATAGGAAGGTGTGTTTTAATAATTCAGTGCCTTCAATGCTGCAACCACGGGAGGTGAACATACGTTGATATTCGTTCAGGTCGTATTGATGTGGATGCAGAATATCGCCGGGTAATAAACGAAATATTTTTTTAAAGATTGAATGTGTATGAGCATCGATTGTGATGATGATATAGGATCCTGCAGACGCAAATGAAACAAGTCGGTCTGTACTTTGTTTGATATCGTGCACATGATTAATGGCATTCAAACAAAAAATTATATCGAATGTCTTGTCGGTGTTGAATTCTTCGAGTCCGGCTTTAACAAACTGAACATTGGGATACATGTTTTTTTTAAAATGAGGTAAGTCGTTTTCATACTCTTCGATTAATGGGTCAAAGGCGGTCACGTTATGATTCTGCAAGGCAATGAACACCCCCGCAGGGCCGCAACCTGCATCGAGAATGTGTTGTTCTGGTTTTAAAACGAAGTAATGATGACACGTTGAAAGTAAAGTTTCCCAATAGGCTTTCTTCCATGTCAGATAGGGTACAACGGCTTTATTTTTCA
>CAIRSV010000237.1 GCA_903881265.1 uncultured Bacteroidota bacterium | reverse complement strand
TCTTCATAACAAAGAGGCCTTATCCTCAACTTAAGAAATACAACGCCATGCATTAATCACAAACCCCACCCGGAATTATGACATATCAATGACAAAACGAAGGCTTTTTTCCCAAATTTCATCAAAAAAATCGTTCTGATTATCTGAACTTTGCGTTTGTTATGAACAAGTACTATCTGCTCGCTTCACTTGCCTTCCTTTTTCTCACAGCTTGCGAAAAAAAGGAAAAACCAATTACGCTGCCTATAAAAGGCGATGGTCAAATGCTTCAAGTCAATATGGGTGAGACCTATGAATATCAATTTTATATCAACTTAGAGGAACAAAAAATCGTTCATGTCAGCAAAATAAATAGTTGGGACTTGGCGCTACAAAGCGGCAGCAACGACCATGCCATTTTTCTGAATGGCGGAAAGGGAATGGCAGCTTACAATACCCACAAAACAGCGTTTCAAGATGTTAATTTCGCAGATACCCTTCAGGCAAAATCACAATGGAGCTACGATTCTCCAACAGGTCTACCCGACTCCTCCGCCATCGGCGATTGGAAAACAAGTCGCCCTGTTTATCTCATTAGATTAGACGAAACAGGTTCTAAGGTGAGAAAATTGCAGATTACCTACGAAGATCAATTTCAATACACACTTGCTGTCGGAGATATTTCATCCTCGATACCTGCGACCATTACTGTTGTCAAGAACCCCACTTGCAATTTCACCTATTTCTCATTTTCTTTATTGACAACCGTTGCTGATGTCGAACCAGCAAAAAGCACGTGGGATTTACAAATCACGAAATACAACTACACGTTCTACGAAGAAAATCCACCCTTACGTTATATCGTCAATGGCGTTTTACTCAATCCTACAAGCACGTTTGCCTACAAAGATTCGCTAACTACTTATAATACTATCAATGTTGATTTTGCCACATCTGTCCCTTTATCGAACCTGCGTGATGTCATTGGATATGACTGGAAATTTATTGATTTCACCGCCACCAACCCGACGTACACGATTATTAAAAAATATAATTACATCGTAAAAAATCAAAACAATCATTTTTTCAAACTCCATTTCCTCGACTTCTATAGTCCCACCGGCATCAAGGGAAGTCCAAAATTTGAATTTTATCAATTGAATTAAGTCGCTGTTTTCGGCGCCTCAATGCTTCTCATTACGGTCCTCATCAAGCTCCATTTTCTTTATAATTCTGCCCTTCTTGTTGATTTTATATTGCTCTTTACCCTGCCCAACAATCGCTTCGTCTTCTTTTGTAAAGTCGCTCGCCATGTCATAGATAAAGGGCAGTATTGTTTTTCCGTGAACATCAATATAGCCAAATCTATTCTCGCGACGAACAGCAGCCATACCGAAAGAAAAATCGAAGGCCAGATCATATTGACACGGAATCACGATATCGCCAAGTCGATTGACATAACCCCAGTTGCCATTTTTTTGCACTCGAGCCAACCCATCTGAAAAGGCAAACGCATTTTCATAAATAGGCTGTATTACCCACAAGGCTTCTTTATTGATATATCCATATCGACCTGCATATTTAACACAAGCAACCCCATTCACAAATAATGTTGCATCATCGTATATTAGGGGAATCACCTCTTGTCCGACTGTGTTGATATATCCTCTTTTTTCATTTTTGACCACCATCGCCATTCCATCTGAGAAATCACTCCCTGCGTCATAGGTAGGATATACAAGAATATTCTTTTCTTGATCCTTATAGCCAACTTTACCATCCTGATAGAAACGCGATACGTGTTGACCGCACGCATCAGCCAACATCAATAGATTCAGCGCACCAAAAAGAAGCGCCGTCAACGGAATAGAAATGTTCATATTAAGATGTTTTTACTGGTTACAAATCTAAAAATACACCGATTCGCGAGTATATCAAATACCCTTGTCGAAATAATCTAAAAAACTCTCAGAATACTTTTTATTTATTTGAAGTTTGCCTTTTTGTAGCCTATTTTTGCCTGTTTTTTAAACCGTACTATCGATGCTTTTACAGATTGCCAATACCCCGTTTAACTATTTCCCGATTGTGATTCAGATTGTTATCGCAGTCTGCTTTGTTGCGGTGATGATGGGAGCCACTCACTTTCTAGGGCCAAAACGAAAAACATCCGACAAACTTGAAAATTTCGAGTGCGGAATCGAACAAGAAGGCAATGCCCGTCAGCCTTTAGCTGTGAAGTATTTCTTGGTCGCTATCTTGTTTGTATTGTTTGACGTTGAAGTCATCTTTTTTTATCCCTACGCGATTAATTTCAGAACCTTGGGTTGGAATGGCTTTCTGGCCGTTATGATGTTTGTCGCTTTCTTCGTGGTTGGCTTTACCTACATCATCAAAAAAGGCGCTCTTATTTGGGAAGATTAATTTAAACCTATATCCCATTCAACTACAACATATCATTACACCCATTCAATAAAAAATAGTACTTACAAATTCCTATCAATAGTAACACATGAGACCTGTAACACACAATACAAAAGTAAAAGTCGTTGACGCACCACAGGGATTTGCCGGTGAAGGATTTTTTACCACAAAAATGAGCGAAGCCGTTGGCTTAGCCCGCAGTAATTCCATTTGGCCTTTGCCCTTTGCCACATCGTGCTGCGGCATTGAGTTTATGGCTACGATGGCAGCTCACTATGACCTCGCTCGTTTCGGCGCAGAACGACTTAGTTTTTCACCAAGACAATGTGATTTAATCATGGTCATGGGAACGATATCAAAGAAAATGGCACCCATCTTACGGCAGGTTTATCTTCAAATGGCCGAACCTCGATGGGTAATGGCAGTTGGTGCCTGCGCAAGCAGTGGCGGTGTATTTGACACATATTCCGTTTTACAAGGCATCGATCAGGTAATACCGGTTGACGTGTATGTTCCAGGTTGCCCGCCCCGACCAGAAGCGATCATTGATGGCTTTATGCGCATCCAAGACTTAATACGAACCGAAAGCATTCGTCGTCGTGAAAGTGACAAGTACAAAGAATTACTAAACAGTTATGGTATCCAATAAAATAACGTTGCATCCCAATCAAGGAATATAATTATGTTGACAAATGAAATCTTACAACAACGACTGACAGAGAAGTTCGGTGAGTTGGTATACAATTTTGAACAGCCTTACGGAATGCTGACCTTTGTAACAGATCGCGATAATAATCTGAAGGTTATGAATTTCTTGAAGGAAAGTGAAGACCTTGGATTCACCTTCCTAAACGACCTCACCGCGGTTCATTATCCCGACCAACTTGGAAAGGAATTGGCGGTTGTTTATATGTTACAAAATATTCAAGCCGGTCTGCGTATCCGTTTCAAAGTATTTACAGATATCACACATCCTGATGTATTTACAGCAACAGGTATCTTCGAAACGGCTAACTGGCTCGAACGTGAAGCCTATGACTTTTTTGGTGTGAACTTCGTTGGGCATCCAAACTTGATTCGCATCATGAATGTTGAAGAGATGGACTACCATCCACTTCGAAAAGAGTATCCATTAGAGGATCAGACAAGAATTGATAAAGACGATGACATGTTCGGCAGATAATCATTCACTCTCTCGGCAACGCCACAAGCGACATCGAGAAGCAATCAACAGTATAAAATAAAATGAGTCAGAAACAAAATATTCAATTACCAGAAGGTTCACTCGGCAAGCAAACAACAACGCTTAACTTAGGCCCCACCCACCCTGCCACACATGGCGTATTTCAAAATATTCTTGAGATGGACGGTGAGCGGATTATCGACGCGGTGCCCACGATAGGATTCATTCACCGAGCTTTTGAAAAAATTGCCGAACACCGCCCTTATTACCAAATCACACCACTGACCGACAGGCTGAATTATTGCTCATCACCAATCAATAATATGGGATGGCATATGACCGTTGAGAAACTGATTCATGCAGAACTTCCTAAACGAGTCGAATATTTACGCGTCATCATTATGGAACTTTCGCGCATTGCCGACCATCTAGTGTGCAATTCAGTGATTGGAGTTGATACAGGTGCGTTCACCGGATTCATTTATGTGTTCGAATTAAGGGAACTTATTTATGAAATTTTTGAAGAAGTTTGTGGTTCAAGATTAACGACAAATATTGGACGCATCGGTGGCTTCGAGCGAAACTTTAGCGAACTCGCCTTCCAAAAAATAAATCACTTTCTTAGCGTATTCCCTAAGGCTATGAAAGAATTTGAAACCCTTTTCAACCGCAACCGTATCTTTATGGAACGTACTATGGGTGTAGGTGGCATCGCGGCAGAAAGGGCGTTGAACTATGGCTTCACAGGCCCTAACCTTCGCGCAACAGGTATCGATTACGATATTCGCACAGCACATCCATATAGTGGTTATCAGGATTTTGATTTTTCAGTACCCGTAGGAACTACAGGCGATGTCTATGATAGATACCTCGTTCGTAATGCCGAAATTTGGGAGAGCATCAGCATCATCACACAAGCCGTAAAGAAAATTAAAGAGTTAGACCCTTCGGTCTTTCATGCCGACATACCCGATTTCTATTTACCAGAAAAAGCGGATGTATATACCAAAATGGAAGCGCTCATTTACCATTTTAAAATTGTTATGGGCGAAACAGCTATCCCTGCAGGCGAGGTGTATCATTCTGTTGAAGGTGGCAATGGGGAATTAGGTTTTTATCTAATCAGTGATGGCGGTCGTTCGCCGTATAGGCTTCATTTCAGAAGACCTTGCTTTATTTACTATCAGGCTTATCCTGAAATCATAAAAGGAAGCATGCTAAGTGATGCGGTCGTAACAATGAGCAGCCTGAACCTAATCGCAGGAGAAATAGACGCTTAACATTACACGTGCACTTGACGCAAACGTCGAAAAACAGAAATTTACTTCAATAAAAAAAATATAGACATGGCCTTTTCAAAAGAAATTGTAGACCGCATTAACGAACTCGCATCAAGGTATCCTGAAGGGAAACAGAAAAGCGCGCTGATACCAGTATTGCACGTTATTCAAGAAACCGGCAACCTATCACTGACCATCGAACAAATGGATGAAGTGGCCAAACATCTTGATATCACTCCGATTGAAGTGTATGAAGTGGCTACGTTTTATACAATGTTCAATTTAAAACCTGTTGGCAAATACATCCTCGAAGTTTGTCAAACAGGACCTTGCATGTTGAATGGCAGTGATCGCATCATTGACTATATTAAGTCAACACTTCATATCAATAATGGCGAAACGACAACCGATGGATTATTCACGTTGAAAACTGTCGAATGTTTGGGAGCCTGCGGATACGCACCGATGATGCAATTAGGCAATACATACAAAGAGTTTTTAACGCCTGAAAAAATAGACTCAATTCTAGACGATTGCCGTAAGAATGCATAAGATTCAGTTTGCCTGCAAAACATCAAGATCTTTTTATACATCAATAGACGTTTAATTAACTACTTTATTTATATGTTTATGAAACGAATGCTAAACATGCTTTTAGTCATGGCACTCTCACTTTCTGCCTTTTCGCAAGGTGCGCCTCGACAAGTTCCAGGAACCGAAGGAACAAAAACACATGATGAGGCTAAAATCAATTCAACGATTCCGGCTTTTCAATTTGCCACCGCTGCAGGAAAATTTATAACAAATGCCGATTTACCTGCCAACAAACCTGTGATCTTAGCGCTATTCAGTCCCACCTGCGACCATTGTCAGCGTGCAGTGGCTGCCATCAAAGACAAGATGAATCTTTTTGGCGATGCAGTGATCATCTTCGTTACATCGATCAGTAATTTTAGCGAACTTGAAAATTTTGAAAAGATTTCCGAATTAAGTTTATTCACTTCTATCCATGTATGCGCTGCACAAGATGCATTTATCACCAAGTTTTTTATGCCCAATTGGATACTCCCGCAAGTGATGGTCTATAACAAACAACAAAAGCTTCAAAAGATTTTTTACGAGACCGTCAATACGGATAGCTTGTTGGTGTATATGAAAAAGTAATGCGCTGTAACAACCCGAGATTACGCATCTTCGCTTAGTTGTGGTAACAGGTTCGGCATCGTGGCTCGTACACATCGCGCTCACCCAATAAAACTGTTGCATCGGACACTGATTTACGGTAACTATAATTAGCGATATCGCCACACACAACACAAATTGCGTGTAGCTTAGTGACATAATCAGCCATAGCCAACATTGCGGGCATCGGACCAAATGGGCGTCCTAAAAAATCCATATCCAACCCGGCTACTATCACACGTATTCCTCGTAAGGCAAGGGTTTCAGCAACGTTTGGCATCTCTTCATCAAAAAATTGTGCTTCGTCAATACCTACCACATCGACATCCTGTGCCAATAATAATATTTGCTGCGAATTGAGAACGGGCACACTTGATACCCTGGATTCATTGTGCGAAACGATATCAGAAATATCATAGCGTGTATCCACAGTAGGCTTATAAATCTCCACTCTAAGATTGGCAATCTGTGCGCGTTTCAATCGTCGAATTAACTCTTCCGTCTTGCCACTGAACATAGAACCGCACACGACCTCGATCCAGCCTTTCTTCGTGTTCCGTATATTAGGTTCTATAAACATTTTTTTATTCTAACTGATTATTTAAATTTGACGCTCACGAAAATAGTCGCACAATGAAATCAAAACTAATCTTTCTCTGCCTTTTTTTATACACATCGCTCAGTTTTGCCAAAGAAGGCATGTGGCTGCCTTTTTTGTTGGACAAAATGAATGAGAAAGAGATGAAAGGGTTAGGTATGAAAATAACAGCCAAAGACATTTACGACATTAATAAGGGAAGCCTAAAAGATGCTGTTGTAATTTTTGGAAGTGGTTGCACCGGCGAAGTGGTTTCCGACAAAGGACTTGTGCTCACCAATCATCACTGCGGATACGGCGCCGTGCAAGGATTGAGCAGTGTGCAACATGATTATCTATCGAATGGCTTTTGGGCAATGAATCAAGCTGAGGAACTCCCCTGCCCAGGTTTGTCTGTCACATTTATTGTGCGCATTGATGATGTTAGCAGCAAGGTCAAGCAAGGCATTGCAAAAAATATGAGCGATAGCGCTAAAGCAAAAATAAGAATGGTCAATATCGAACGTCTTCAAAAATTATACAAAGATTCAACCGGCTACGATGCCGCTATAAAATCATTTTATTATGACAATCAATTCTATCTTTTTCTAACAGAAAAATATACAGATATTCGACTCGTTGGCTTCCCTCCTGATGGCATTGGCGAGTTTGGTGGCAGCACTGATAATTGGACATGGCCAAGGCATACGGGTGATTTTGGTGTGTTTCGTATTTATGCCGACAAGAACAACAAACCTGCGGCCTATTCAAAAGATAATATTGCATACAAACCCAAAAAATCATTTACTGTGAACATAGGTGGTGTGAAGGAACATGATTTTACATGGGTCTATGGTTTCCCTGGCAAAACAACGGAATACCTAAGCAGTGACGGGGTGGCCGAAATCATGAATATCCTCGATCCGATTAGAATTTCACTTCGCGAAAAGAGTATCGCTATTATGGATGCAGATATGCGAGCAAGTAAAGAAGTATTTATCAAGTATGCTTCCAAAAAATTACGCTTGGCGAATTATTATAAAAAATGGCAGGGCGAATTATTAGGTCTTCAGATAAATCATGCCATAGAAAAAAAGCAAACACAAGAACAGGCCTTTATGCAATGGGTGAAGCAGGATCCGGAGAGAATCCGCACATACGGCAATATCCTTGATGATTTGTCGGCAGCCTATAAACGACAGGAGAAAAGCGCTAAACTCAACGAATACCTCACCGAAGGCATTGGCGGAAGCGAATTGGTGAAAGCAAGCATCGCGTATCGGAATATCATGAAAGCTATTGATTCCATTCCTACGATGGACAGTCTTGTGGTATTAAAAAAAGGATTGATGAGCTATCTGACAACTTGCAATATTGAAACCGATAAGAAAATAACGAAAGCCCTTTTTAGTTGCTTTGCTGCTCAGATTGCACCAAGCGAATACACAAGCGAGTCATTTATAGAAACTATGTTCCAAACATCATTTCTGACCTCGTCTGAAAAAATAGATGCCTTACTTGCCATAAAAAACAAGTCGGATATCAAGCTTGTTCTTGCCAAAGACCCGGCGTATAAAACCTATCTATTCTATGATAGCATGCAGCTTAATAACACAAGCTTCCTGAAAAAAAACCAGCAAGCCATCAATGGCCTGTATACCTTATATATTCAAGCCTTAATGGAGTATAATAAAGGGAAACAATTTTATCCGGATGCTAATTCGACACTCCGTGTTACCTATGGCAACGTGGAAGGCGTTCAACCGAGAGATGGGATGCGTTATACATATACAACCACGCTAGATGGCGCTATGATGAAGAACAATGATACTGTTGAAGAATTCAAGGTGCCTGAAAAACTGAAGCAATTATACAAGTCAAAAGATTACGGGCGATATGCTATTCAACAGGATGGCAAACCTACTGTACCACTAGCTTTTCTAGCGTCAAATCATACAACAGGAGGCAACTCAGGCAGCCCGGTGATGAATGCAAAGGGCGAACTAATTGGAACAAATTTTGATCGTATTTGGGAAGGCACAATGAGTGACATCTTATTTGATCCTGCACTTTGTCGCAACATCACCCTCGATATTCGTTATACATTATTTATTATCGAGAAGTTTGGCGGCGCCAAATGGATTGTCGATGAGATGAAACTTGTGCAGTAATTCATCATCGAGCTACTTCCCATTCTTTTATTGACACCCCTCGTTGATTCGTTATTCAGTGACAGCCACTACAATATCTTGTGCATCCTCTGACGTAATAGTATAAGGCATTCCACCTTTTACTTCACTGCTAATTGATGGATCCCAACCTTTTGCATAAATATAATAATCACCCTTCTTTAAACCTGCAATGTTGGCTGAAGTGACACCGGGCATTGTAGTAATACCTTGCTGACTTGTATCATACACATCATTTGCAGGTGCATCACTCGCATTAAATTTGACATAAAACGTGATGCTATCGATCACCTCACCATGATGTTTGGCTACTAGTTGTAATGTTGCATTGCCACCAAAGCCGGCACTTGTTTTTCTCGTACATCCAACATGTAAAAAAAGAATGGCAGAAAGTATACAACAGTAGATTATTCTCATTCAGCTTTTTTATTTTTAACGACGTGAAGTTAAGACGAACCCTTCGATAAAAGAGTTTGTTATTATGCGCAACCCTAGATAAAAAAAAGGCTGATTAAAGCTATTTTTGAGAAATTGAGGAATGAAACTGACAGATACGAATTATCTTTAGGTGTTTTCATTTCATTGTCACATAGATTGTATCGCCATTTGAAACGCTTTTTTAAAATATTGGGATCCTTCTTATTAGTAATATTACTGATAGTGACTTTTGCGTTGTGGATGTTGACAAGAGAAAAATACCAGAATCTGTTGGCGAAGCGAGCTGCGAAGTATCTTTCAGAAAAACTGCATACGAAGGTCAGCATAGACCATGTGAGTCTATCCTTCTTCAACCAATTTAATTTTCAGGGTGTGTATATCGAAGATAATGCCCATGACACATTAGCCTATGTGGGCAGCCTTCAAATCAAAACGAGTGAATTACTTTCGAATTATTGGAACAACAGCCGCCCTGTCATCCACGATATCAGATTAGAGAATGTGTATGTGCATATGAATCGAGACAATGATTCTGTATGGAACTATGACTTCATCGCAAACGCGTTCAATGCACCTTCGAAAACAAAGACAACATCCGACGCAAGCGACCAACAGCATACATCAAACCCTGAACTTGACATAAAAAAAATTGCGTGTCATAATATCCGAGTTTTTATGAATGACGGATGGCGAGGAGAAGATATGAATTTTACGTTTGCCACATTATCACTTACAGCAAATGAAATTGATCTTATCAAAAAGAATATTGCACTCAATAACATCTTAATTGACGGTGCGAAGATTGCCGTACGAGAATACAACGGCAATAAGCCTAAAGACTTATCTCCAGATGATTCAAGTAGCTGGGGCACACCATTTAATCCTGACAACTACAAGTTGACACTACAATCATTGCATCTAAGTGGCTCTTCTTTTTTATACCAAGATGGTAAGCCTACTTCAATACCGGGTTTGTTTGACGAGAACAATATCGATATTTCTGGACTAAGCATTGATCTTGGAGCTACCACCGTTGTCAGTGATACCATCTTCTCAACCATCAACAAACTAACAGCCACCGAACGTTCGGGTATTGCCATTAAACAAATGAATGCGCATATCAAACTTTCGCAAATACAAACTTCGCTTGATCAGCTGAATCTAGTGACAAATTATTCGTCCGTTGGCGATCATTACGAAATGAATTATACGAACTTCCATGACTTTAACGATTATATCGACAAGGTTCACATGAAAGCATCCTTGAAAAATAGCTCGATCTCAACCCTTGATATCGGATACTTCGCCAATATCATGAACAAGTATCCTATTGCGGTCAATGTAGCCGGTGAAGTTGATGGAACGGTGGCAACTATCAGCGGCAAAAATCTATCACTTGGAAGTCTGCATACACGCTTTCAAGGTGATGCAACTATCACTGGACTGCCTGACATTGACAATACGCTTTTTGACATCACATCGTTTGATGCAACGACAAGCGGCAATGATTTAAATGCATTGATTCCTCAAACAAAAACAAGTGGCATTGCTTGGAATAAGCTGTCCACTATTGAATACAAAGGGTCTTACGAAGGCATGGTATCTAATTTCTACACAAAGGGAACACTTAATACCAATTTAGGGAATGCTGCCATCGACCTCAACATGGATTTCAAACCTGAGCAACCCACTTATCAGGGACATATTGAAACTGCTTCCTTTGATATCGGGCAATTTATCAAACAAAGTCAACTTGGTAAAATTGGTCTGAATGGAAAAATTAATGGCAGCGGATTTGATCTCGACCACCTGAATACAAAAGTAGACGCCGTGGTTTCATCCATTGAATTTGAAGGAAACACATATTCCGACTTAACGATTAACGGCATTGTTGCTAAGAAAAAATTTGACGGCATTTTTATTTCAAAGGATCCGGGCTTGGAAATGAATTTTAATGGCATCGTCGATTTGAGTAGCAGCATACCAATGTATGATTTCAATGCGCGTTTTATAAAGTTTGATTTTCAAAAGGCTGGATTAACGAAAGACCCTATTGTCGGTTCGGGCTTTGTCAGTTTAAATTTCAACGGCTCGACTATTGACGATATGACAGGCGTCGCTTCGTTTAAGAACCTCGTGGTTACCAAAGACAATAAAACAATTTCTCTTGACGATGCCTTATTGGAATCGTTACAGCTACCAAATGAAAAAATCGTGCGACTTACTAGCTCAGTAGCTGATGCCGAAATAAGAGGCAATTTTTATGTCAGCGGACTGCCTGATGCGATTCAGTTATACCTCTATCATTACCTTCCCCAGTATATTCAAATGCCTAGCAAGATGAGTAATCAGGCATTGAAATATAATTTGACGGTCAAGAATATTGATACCATCATGCGCACATTCTTCCCTGAGTATTCTGGCTTATCAGGGTCAGTGGTCAGTGGCAATTTGAATACAACGACACAGAAATTTTCATTGGATGCCAATATCGCTTCAATTGGTTATAATGAGTTTCATTTTAAAAACCTAGCTATCGTTGGTGCCGGAGATTATACAGGCTTAGATTTAAATGCGACGTGTGATAATTTTTTATACAAGGAAGAAGTCATCATACCCTCTTTTCAAATCAATGCGCAAATGGCCAATGATACTGCGAGCCTGAGTATCGTAACACAAAGTATCAATGACATTCTAGGCGATGCGTATCTGAATCTAAAAGCGGTGGCGCTCAATAATTATTTGTATGTGAGCATCTTACCTTCAAGTGTCAGGATAAAAGAAGATACTTGGCAACTGCATGGCCGTGACGACTTGGTCTTCGGAAAGGAAATCACAATCTCAGATCTTATCATGGAAAGTGGTGCGCAAAAAATAGTTGTCAACACAAAAAAAAGTACGTCCAATGATTTAACCTTATCTGTAAACGAACTCGATTTGCAGAGTTTTTCATCCTATGCCAATCAAACGAATCCTTCATTTTCAGGAAGGATTAGCGGAGAAATCGATGTCGATGATTTTCTTGACAATCCGGTTGTTAAGGCTTCAATCTTTTCAACGAATGAAGTGCTAATTGACAATGACACACTTGGATTTGTGAGTGCCAATGTTACATTTGACACGAAGAATGAATTCATCGGCATAGGAAAGAACACACATATTATACGGCACAACAATAAAGCTGAAGTAAGCGGCTCCGTGAATGTAAAATCAAACAGCATTAATGTAAAGACATCGTTCGACCATACTGATATCTCTTTTCTAAACCAATTTGTGCGTGATTATGTAACAGACATGAATGGCTCAGCGACCGGCGTTGTGAATATCAAAGGAACGCTCGACAAACCCGACATTTCAGGAAATATTGTCATTAGCAATGCCTCGATCAAAGTCACCTACCTTGGTACCAAATACTCGATGGATGATATCAAGATGCATGTCACTAGTTCGATTATCCAACTTGACGACTTCACTATTAAAGATGAACGAAAAGGAAATTTCACTGGCATTGTCAGCGGGCATATTGATCATAAAAATTTCGCTGATGTACAACTTGATCTTAATGTCACATCGCCTAACCTGCTTTGCCTTAATACAATGGAATGGGACAATGACTTATTTTATGGCTATGTGCCTGCAAAACTCAATGCGAATGTAAAAGGTTATCTTGATGACATCACGTTGGATGTGACTACAAAACCACTCAAGGGTTCTAAGTTTCATATGCCCATCAGTTCCTCAGGAGATGCGTCTAGCTATGATTATATTAGCTTTTCAGCATTCGGAAAATCACAGAATGCATTAACGAGCAAAAAAACCGCTACTTATTTTAAATTGAATCTGAATATTGAAGCAACACCAGCTGCCGAAGTCTATATCATACTAGACAAGAATACACGTGAGCAAATTGTTGCAAAAGGTAATGGCGATTTAGGTATCACATTTGACATGGGTAATTCTATGAATATGTTTGGCACCTATGTGATTACAGAAGGAAAATATGAATTCAATTTTAGAGGCGTATTACCGAGGACCTTTACAATTGATGAAGGCAGCAAGATTGTTTGGAATGGCGATCCCCTCGGCGCCATGCTTGATGTAAATGCTGTGTACAAGCTCCCTAATTCGCTACCTCTTTATCCGTTAATAGCAGGCTTGAATATCACAGAAAAAGCCGAGTTGGATGAATCCAAGAAAAAATATGACACCTATCTTTATCTATCCCTTCAACACGAATTATCACGTCCTGAAATAAAGTTTGACATTGCTCAGCCTTCGAATAAAGCAATCGGCACATTAGCGTACGACAAGCTGGTGCAGATAAAAAACGACGAGCGAGAACTCGTTTCACAAGCAGGTATATTACTACTTCTAGGCGAGTTCAAAGGATCTGAAATTAAAAGCTCCTATGAACGAGGCGGTGTTGCAACAGCCTCTGACCTTATCAGCAATGCTCTTTCGTCAGGACTAACCAATGTATTCAGTGAGGTGACCGGATTGAAAAACTTCTCCCTTAATTTAGGATACAACTCCTACTCGACTAATTCAGATCAGGCGAACAATATCAATCAATTCAAATTTGGCGTCTCTGCTAATCTTTTCAAAGATAGAGTCGTTGTTGATTTTGGTAGTAATGTGGACGTAGACCGAAATAATATATCAACGAAAGGGGCTAATTCTGTCAATGTCGGTGGTGACTTTAAAGCGCAATATCTTGTGACATCAGATGGACGTCTTCGATTGAATGCTTACCGATCGCCCAATTACAATGTCGATGGAACCAATGTAATGAAAGGCGGTGTGGGCGTCAGCTACAAAAAAGTATTTAATAATTTCAGGGAACTCTTTACATCCAAACGAAGGAAATACAAGCAAAAAATAACAGACAGCGTAAACAAAACAGAATCATAAATGCCCAAAAACTATTCCCAACTTTTCGTACTAGCCATTCTTCTTTTTCATATCATTATTACGGGTCATGGTTTCTATACCATGTTTTCAGACTATAGTGGATGGACTATTTATCATCTGAGGCCAATCATGCAATTGCTTTTCACCGCAGCGTGGGCAGGCATCTTCTTTAAAAAGAGATGGTCATTCTTTCTTTATTTATCCATGTTATTTTATGAACTTGCGATGAAACTCTTTTTTGGGAAGTATATTTTTGGCGAGGTTTTTGGCGATGTGTTTTTCCCTGCCGATTTAATTTTTAGCTTTATCATCTTGTTGCTCTATACACAACACTTTAATGAACGACCTGCTCAAAACGATTAGCCCCCCTCAACGGATTATCTCGGTGGTGCCTTCTCAAACCGAATTATTGTACGACCTCGGACTTCGTGACGAGGTTATAGGCATTACGAAATTTTGCATACACCCCAATGAATGGTTCCGTTCAAAAACAAGAATCGGCGGAACGAAAAACCTTCATATTGATCGAATCCATGCATTGCAACCTGATTTGATTCTTGCCAACAAGGAAGAGAACACCAAAGCACAAATTGAAGAACTCCAACACCATTATCCAGTTTATGTCAGTGATATCAATGACATCCCATCAGCACTTCGGATGATTTCTGATATTGGCGAATTAGTGCATAAGCAAAACGAAGCGGAAGAAATTATTTCAACCATTGAACATGAACGCAAGCAAACACCCATTAGAGAGAATCCGCTAAGCACAATATATCTAATTTGGCAAGACCCTTATATGGCAGCGGGCAATGATACGTTTATCAATGATATGCTGCGGGTGGCAGGTTTCAAGAATTGCATGCTACAAGCAAGGTATCCAATACTTTCTGACATTGAACTTCAAAACATGAACCCAGCATTAATTCTTCTATCAAGCGAGCCCTTCCCATTCAAGCAAAAACATATCGATGCCCTTAGTCGTTTATGCCCTAATGCGCAAATCAGATTAGTCGATGGGGAATTATTTAGTTGGTATGGTAGTAGAATGTCGCAATCATTTAAGTATTTTAGTGGCTTACATGAAGATCTACGCTAATTACATCAGTCTGCTTTGTGCTATCATCCTCTATGCTGCGCTCTGCATAGCCCTTCACCCAATGCTGGGATATCTTCTTGATAGTGATGGCGTGGCCTATCTAACAATCGCTAAACGAGTAGCAGATGGTGAATATATCCAAAGTATCAACGGATTATGGAGTCCGTTAAATTCGTGGTTGTTGGTACCCTTTATCCAACATGGAATGGACGCATGGCTAGTGGCTAAGTTGATGAATGTTTGTCTTGGTGCTATCGTGATAACACTCACATTTTTGCTCTTTCAACGATTCAATCTAACCCAAAAATCACAAGCAGCCTTACTGCTGGCGTTAGCTATCGTCATGGTGCACAATGTTTATCTTCAAGTATTCGGCGACATATTGCAACTCATTTTTCTACTTTCCTATTTGCTTATCTTATGGTCTGACCGTTTTGCATCATCCTATTGGAAGGCGATTTTATGTGCATTGATGATGGGCATCGGTTTTTATGCGAAAGCGTATTCGTTGGCCTTTTTCTTAGTACACTTTGCGATGACACTTTATTGGTATTACAAAAAACAAAAAATCGAACTGAAGAGAGCAATCACATTATACGGCATCGGCGTCATCACAATCATACTTACCATAGCACCTTGGACATTTGCATTGCATAAAAAATATGGCGACTGGTCAATGACAGGCCATGCAGGCAAGTTAAATATGAGTTGGCAGATAAACAGTGGCAAGACGTTCAGGGAAGACATTAAACTATTGATACCTCCGACGTATAACGACTCCCCTTCGTTCTGGGAAGACCCATATCCAAGTCAGCAACACTTAAGTACGCCAATGAGTTCCCCGTCTCATTTTATCAAATGGATAGCACGCATTATACATACCGTATTAATGGCTATAGGTTGCATGAATGATATTTCATCCTTGGCAATTGCAATTCTACTGATATCCTTCGTATACTTTTTCTTTAGAAAAAAACAAACCCCAATTGACGATCGCGAATGTCAACTTCAGTTATTAATCATCACGGCCTTGACAATTCCGTTGGGCTATTTAATGATGCATATCGAAACGAGGTACATATGGATCAATAGTATGCTGACGATGATACTTGGCGCTATCCTTCTTGAAAAAGCGACTGCACGATTTACCCCATTACTTTCTTGGAGCGCATTGCTTGTACTAGCAAGTTCATTCATTGTCTTTCCGATACTTGACATAAAGAATTTAGCCTACAAGAACAAAGATCTTTTTACATGTTCGGATGCGCTAAAAAACAATCATATTCAAGGAAGCTTTACCTCCAATGGCGTGGATGCAGGAAGGATGTGGGTTGTGGCCTATTTAACGAAGAATCCGTTTTACACAATCGAACGAAGCGACTATTCTATGGAGGAACTGATTAGTGAGATGAAACGATATAAGGTCCAGTATTATTTATTTCAAAGTGAGAACAACAAACCGGATATCAGACTAACGAATGACTCCTTCCACTTCATTATGAAAGGAGACGGTTATGATATCTATTCGTTGAAATGAGGCAATAAACTAACAATGACAATGAACCCACTTTCTTATTTTTCGGATATAATCAAAATAGCCCATCTCTAGCCTGAACCATAATACTGCGAAGATCAGTATGGCGATTCCGCATAACATATAGGCTGTGTTCGTATATTTCCCGTCACCGAGCAGGTATAGCAGAATACCGGCCACAATCATAAACAGCACGAATATCATTATCAGATAAGGTCCGCCGATATCAATTCTTCGTGGTTTGCTCCTCATCTTGATCATAGTGCCTGTGTCAGAAGAAGTAAAACGCAATCGAGTAATAGGCAATGTGTAAATATGATCCTCTGCTTCTGCATGCGGGATAATTTTGACATCTTCATTGCGTATTGAAATTTCAAAATCTAGGTCATGCACTTTTAAATGTTGTCCGACAAGATATTGTCTAAGTTCATCCTGATTTTTTTTACTTTGCAACGTGTAAGAACGACTGAAAATCATAGCGGCATAGTTTAGTTTCAGAAATTTACATCTAAATAACGAACCATGCAACATTAAGTATATTTATTTTAATCACAAGTTCTTCGCCTTTCTTGTGATTAATAGATTTTAGCAAGTTGGTTGTAAAAGTTTTTCTCTGCTTGATAGATTTGATGTAATTGCTGTGAGAGGTCGCTATAACTAATAACATCCGTGCTTCTTGCCTTGCAAATCCTAGCCGTATTATAAGCAAAATTTCGCCATTGATCACCAATACCAGTCATCGTTGCAGATAGTTCATGCAGCCCATCGATGCCTGTTTCTTTCGCAGCCTCTTGGAGAAATGCGGCGTATAAAAATCTGAAGCCCGCCCCTCCTGTGCCAATTTCTTCTTGCATCCGAATAAGGTTTCCTAAATCTAATGTTGCTTTTCTTGGTTCTAACTTAACGGGGTATGTCAATATCTGCTTGCTTAAATAGTTGATTGCATTGACACCAAACCAAGGCACTGGTGGCGATTTCATAAACCTACAAGTGTGCTTGATGCCCGTTTTAATAGCGGCAGGAATATCCAAGGATTGCGGTAATTGCTCGATATAATACATTCGCCCCTTGGGCTCGGGGATACCTTTCGCAAACCTTGCTTTGACAAGATCATCGTAGGCGATTGTGCACACATCATCCATCACAGGATCGATCACTGAAAAGACACCATCCTCTTCGCCGTAAATCACAAAATTATGTGCGTTAAAATGAAACCTAAATACTTCAGGCAGAAAAGGAAGATAAAACACACTGACCTGACAACCAGTTGGAATGCTATGATCCATATTTTCTTTAAGACGAGCCATCCCTTTTTCTACGGATGAAAAGCGTTCTGACACAGCCTTTATATGAAGACGTTTGCATACATTTTTAAAAATCTGACCAGGATATATCCTTTATGTTGTACCGGGCACACCATTTACTTTAACGAAAGGTAGATGGCCAAAAAACAAGCCTCCTCCAATTCCGAAAGCCATCGGTTCTGATATTGGAAGACCATAATGATGTAATAAATTAGAAATAACACCACTTTCGCAATGGGCTTGCGATTTATGTTTGAAAGGAATAATCATGCTGCAAAGATGGACTATTACGCTATCTTTTTCAACTCGTCGATTGTAATATTAAAAAGCGTAGCATACTTCGTAAGCATGCTCGTTGACAAACTAGCAAACACCGAAGGGCGAAAATGTCTTTTCACCTGCCATTGCCATTTACCCATATAGGCAGCAAGGATACCGACATCCATTCTGTTCTTGATGATATAATAGCCAATCGGACTTAATTGTCCTTCTCTAACTTGCTTCAAGGCTTGTTCGAGCTGACTGTCTATTTCTTCCCAAGCCTGCTCAAGTACCACATTCTCTGCGTCCCAACCATCACTATTAGTTTGTGTATAGCTGCCATCTCGATTCGTTACATACAACACTTTTTAGGGGCGTTATGGCCGTCTTTAAAGTTCTTTTTTTCTTGTGGAACTTCCTCTAGTTTCATAATAACGGTTTCAATATGCTAGTTTTTATTTGAATTGCCAACAGCGCCAGTGGCTTTAAGTTTATTGTTCCAGTCGAGTAACACATTATTTGCCTCAGCAATATATGGATCTTTTTTCAACGCTTTTAACCATTCATCATTGAGTTTAATCGATGTTGAATCCTTTTTGATAGAAGGTAAATCTGAAGGGATATTTTCGAACGCCAGCGTTTTTTTAGATTTCTCTACGTCCTCCATTTTTTTCGAAAACTCCTTGGCTTCTTTCATCTGCTCTTGAAACTTCGTTTGATTCAATGAATACGTATTATCATCCGATTGCTTCTTTATCTTGATTGCATTTTGCGAGATGAGCTTAAACGATTCATTACTTTCAATTCGTTTCTTGCTTGCATCAATGAGGCTGGCAAAATCAACATTTTGTTTCAATGGTTTAAAGTCGGCCTTTGCAATCTGATCCCATGCCAATGAATTAGAATCCCTGCGCTCACCTACATCCATCAACTGATATAAATCTGGCAATTGAATATCTGGTGTAACTCCTTTCATTTGAGTAGAACCTCCATTTATCCTGTAAAACTTCTGAAGCGTCAATTTAATGGAGCCGAATGGCAACACGGAAGCATCACCTTGATAAAAATTCTCCAACGGCAACACGCGCTGAACGGTTCCTTTCCCGAATGAAGTAGAGCCTATTATGATTGCGCGTTTATAATCTTGCATAGCGGCTGCAAGAATTTCAGAAGCAGACGCACTACCTTGTGTGATGAGTATAGCTAATGGACCATCATAGAACATACCACTATTCATATCATTGAGCGATTCGGAATCCATATTTCGAGACTTCACTTGCACGATTGGCCCTTTATCAATGAACATACCACCGATATCGACCACATCACTCAACGAGCCACCACCATTGCTTCTAAGATCAATAATAATCCCATTGACCTTTTCATCTTTTAATTTTCCTACTTCTCTCTGCATATCAATAGCGCAGCGTCTTCCTTTAGGATCTTGAAAATCTGCATAGAACTCGGGCAAAAGAATATACCCTATTTTCAAGTTGTCTGTTTTAATGATGGTCGATTTTGCGAATGTGCCTTCTTGCTCAACCTTACCACGTGTTATTGAAATGACTTCAATGCTTCCATCCAAATGTTTGACTGTTAGCCTCACCTGCGAATTTATTTTTCCGCGTATGATACTAACGATATCATCGGTGTCCCAACCCGCAATATCAACCGGCTCATCACTTCCTTGAGCTACTTTCATAATGATATCATCCTTGCGCAATTTACCTTCCTTCCAACACGGACTTCCAGGAATAATCCGTTCAATTTTACACGAGCCATCTTTATCTATCAATGCCGCTCCAATACCTACAAATGACCCAGCCATTTCTTCGTCAAAACGCTGTTTATCTTTTGGAGGAAAAAAATCGGTGTGGGGATCAACCACATGACAGATACAATTGATAAAACCCGCAAATCGATCATTGTCGCTAATCTTATTTATTCTCTTGAAATAATTTGCCATATTCCTGCGAACACTGTTACGAGCCTCTTTTTCTAATTGCGTATCCGTCTTAATTGTGTCGGTAGCAAGTTTCACTTTCTTTTCTGCAATCGTCTTTTGTTCATCCTTTAATTCAACATAGCGAGAAAGAGTGCGGTATTTCATATTTTTTCGCCAACGAGCTTTCAGCTCTTCTGTCGTTTTACACCATGTCATTTTCTTACCATCCAATTCGATTTCGTCATTCTCATTGAAGACAAACGCATCAGTAAGGGCGGCTTTATAATTACTATCAGCTTCTTTTAATCTTACTTTGAAGCGGCTTGAAACCAAATCGTATAAATTAGTGGTACCATCTTTAATCTCATCGTCAATTCGTTCCTCATATTCCCTAAATTCCTTCATATCAGGTTCGATAAAAAATAGCTTGCCGTAGTCCGATTGTTCCATGTACAACTGAAACACTCGTTTAGAAAAATCATCATTCAATAATTTTGGCGAATAATGTGCATCACTAATCACTTTACTAATCGTCTCCAAAATAGCTTGATTCTTAGTCAATGTCTGATTTTCCGGAGCCTGAAAAGGTTCGATTTCGATACCATCCGAATAGGTGAATACGCGCTTGTCGGCAATTAATTTACAGGAAAAAAATACCCCGGTTGCTATTAATAAAATGAGAGGGACAATTGCTTTTTTATTCATGGTCAGTATGCCTTTTCTGTTAAGGCCGGTAAAGTTAACCTCTTTGAAGTTAAAATAAATCCAAAAATAGTTTAATTTGTCAGTCTGAATGATAGAAGACGACTACGCACGATTAATAAAAACTGAAGCGCACAAACTAGGGTTTCAACATTGTGGCATTGCGAAAGCAGTAAAGCTTGACGAGGATGCGTTTCGTCTTGAGAATTGGCTCAACAAGGAACACCACGGCAATATGTCGTATATGGCGAATCACTTCGACAAGAGGGTCGACCCGCGACTTTTGGTTGACGGTGCAAAAAGTGTCATCACGCTATTACTGAATTATTTTCCACAAGAGAAACAGGCAGAAGGCTCGCCTAAGATTTCAACCTATGCGTATGGCAAGGATTATCATTTTGTCATCAAAGAAAAATTAAATGCGTTACTACAAACGCTGAAGGAACAAATCGGCGAGATTGATGGACGAGGATTTATTGATTCTGCACCTGTACTTGAACGAAGTTGGGCTGCACGAAGTGGCGCAGGATGGATTGGCAAAAATGGAAATCTGATTACTAAATCACAAGGATCCTTTTTCTTTATTGCCACATTAATTATCGATCTTGAATTGCCATACGACCAACCCTATCTAAAAGACTACTGTGGCACATGTACCAAATGCATTGATAGTTGCCCTACCCAAGCCATCCTTCCCAATAAAGAGATTGCC
>CAIRSV010000236.1 GCA_903881265.1 uncultured Bacteroidota bacterium | reverse complement strand
GGTCGATATTAGCGCGAGTTCGTTATTTGGAACCACGTCACAAACAAAGCGCAACTTAATCACTGAAATTTGTGCCGTACTTTCTTTTAGTGCCATTACAAATAATGATAAGGTAGGAGTTATCTTTTTTAGCGATAAGGTTGAACGATATATAGCACCTAAAAAAGGACGATCACATATTTTATTCATTATCCGTGAATTAATTACGTTGGAGCCGCATCACAATGCGCAGACCAATATTCAAGCCGCGCTTAAATTTCTCAATAATATTATGAAGAAGCGGGCGATCACATTCCTGCTATCAGATTTTATTAGTGAACCTTATAAGGAAGCCCTCAATGTCGCAGGTAAACGACATGATATCATCGGTATCAATGTAAGCGACAAGCGCGACAAGGAGATTCCGGATATAGGGGTAATGAAGGTAAGAGATGCGGAATCAGGCAAAATGATTTGGGTTGATACTTCGTCGACATCGTTCCGGAAAAAGTATGCAGCAAATTATCAGCAACACGAACAATATACGCGCGATGTATTTATGAAAAGCGGTTCGTCGTTTGTACCCATACAGACCGACGACGATTATGTACAAAAATTACAGTTATTTTTTAAAGCAAGAAAATGAGAGGTAGCGCGACAATAAATGCTAGATATCAAGGGATAGACATAAAGCGTCACGGACAATCTTCCAAGGCGTTGACGATGGTATTGAAAGGAGCAGCTTGTATTTTCTTGCTTTTCAATGTATCAAGTATTTCGTCGGCGCAACAGGTGAAGATATCGGCTACGATTGATTCGACTACTATTCAGATTGGCGATCAAATACGATTGCAATTAACCACCACCTATAATCCGCAGTTATATAGAGTGCATTTTCCTTCGATACAAGATACGTTTAATCATTTTGAAGTAGTTGAACGAACGAAGATGGATACACTGATAGGCAGAAATGAAAATACTTACAAGCAAACAGTTATTATCACAAATTTTGATTCAGGTCAATGGAAAATACCGCCAGTAGCCTTCGATATTCAATCATTGAAAGGCGAAGCACCTCAGACTTTATTCAGCGATTCATTTCTTGTCAATGTAACCACACTACCTGTTGATACAACTAAACCAATCAAACCCATTTTTGGTATACGCGGTGCAAAAATGCCCATCAAACAACTTATCCTATATATTGTTATCGCTCTGTTGCTTGCAGCGATTCTAGGCTTCTTAATCTGGTATTTTAGTAAGAAAATAAGGGAGAAAAATAAAAAACCTCAACACAAGGAAATAGAAATTAGTTTATTGCCGCACGAAAAAGCGCTGCAATCTCTCCAACGAATCGAGAAAGAGCAATTATGGCAAAGCGGATTCGATAAACAATATCATACCTTACTAACCGATGTGATGCGATTATATCTTGAAGAACAATTCACGATGGATTGTTTTGAAAAAACGTCCGGTGAAATTATACAGCAAGTGAAGCGTGTGAAAGCGCTTTCAACATCACGTCAATCGCTGCGAACCCTTTTTGAAACGGCTGATATGGTGAAGTTTGCCAAAGGACAGCCATTGCCTGAAGAACATTTACAAAGCATGGAATTGGCAAAAGATGTGATTCAAGAATCATATAAAAAGATCAAACCCTTAACTATCAATGATCAAGATCGATCGACCAATACACAATAATTAACTGTCAACTAAAACATAGATACCAAAACATACGATTGCAGCACAGCGCATACGAACATTAAAATTCATGAAATATCTTGACGTTAAACATATCACCTTTGCACATCCTCAGTTTTTTTGGCTGCTGTTGCTCTTGCCATTGTTGCTTTATTGGCAATTGATGTATACGAAAAAGAAACAGCCGACATGTACGCTTTCGACATTAAAGGGATTAGAGCATGTAGCAACAACTTGGAAAATAAAATGGCGTTGGATACTGCTAGCATGCCGGTTGCTGTGCGTTGTTTTTCTTGTGATAGCGATGGCAAGGCCTCAAAATAGCCGAATAAACGAAACTGTTAATAGTGAAGGCTTGGATATCGTAATGAGCCTAGATATTTCAGGGAGTATGTTGGCGGAAGATTTTCGCCCTAACCGAATTGAAGCTGCAAAAAAAGTAGCGCAGGAATTCATTGAAGATCGACCTACAGATCGAATTGGTCTTGTTATCTTTTCTGGTGAAAGCTTCACTCAATGTCCTCTTACCACCGATCAGAATGTATTAAAAGAACAACTTAAAAATATCCGTAGTGGTTTGCTTGAAGATGGCACTGCTATTGGCATGGGGCTTGCCACTTCTGTCGAAAGATTGCGTAACAGTAAAGCGAAAACAAGAATTATCATACTTCTCACAGATGGAGTTAATAATTCAGGACTGATTGATCCGATGACGGCACTTGAAATTGCCAAGGCGTATAAGATTCGAGTGTACACAATTGGTGTTGGAACAATGGGAAGTGCACCCTATCCGATGAAAGATCAATTTGGGAATATACATATGCAACAGATGCAGGTGCAGATTGACGAACAATTGATGAAGCAGATTTCAGTTCAAACAGGCGGTAAATATTTCCGAGCAATTGATAATAATTCCCTCAGTAGGGTTTACAAAGAAATAGATAGGCTCGAAAAAACCAAGATTGAAATCAGCAGTTTCAAACGATATGCAGAGTTATTTTTGCCATATGCTATGCTTGGTTTATTCTTTCTGTTGCTAGAAGTGGTATTGCGACATACGGTATTCAAAAGTCTTACGTAATGCGCGGTAATAGGCGCTATTTGTAAAGGACATTGATCTGTAATTAACGTTAGCAAGCCTTGATAAACTATAAAGAATAAGTGCTAGATTTCTCTCAATGCAACCTCAATTCCCAGTATCTATCATCCGTCATCTGATATCTTTCTTCTATCTTTGGGGCAAAATTTTACAATGTCTTCAATTGAAACCATACAATCGCTGCTTACACAAAATTCGATTTCTCAGGACTTAAAAAATATCGCTCAAAAAGTGTTGAATCACGAGCGTGTTTCAACCGACGATGCCTTGATCTTATATCAGCAAGGTGAAATTGGTTTGCTAGGCGCATTGGCAAATTTTATCCGCGAAGAAAAATTTGGCAACAAGACATTCTTCAATAGGAACTTTCATATCGAACCTACCAATGTATGTGTATTTAGCTGCGCATTTTGTTCCTATTCTCGCTTATATAAAAATAAAGAAGAAGGTTGGGAACTTAGCATTGAGCAGATGATGCATATTGTAAAAAAATATGACGGGCAACCAGTTACTGAAGTACATATCGTGGGTGGTGTGCATCCAAAGATGGATCTTGATTTTTTCTGCGATCTTATTCGGCAAATCAAGGCGCATCGTCCTGACTTACATATCAAAGGGTTTACGGCGGTTGAATTGGATTATATGTTTCGTAAAGCTAAACTGAGCCGTGCAGAAGGAATGACGAAATTAAATGAAGCAGGCTTGCAATCGTTGCCAGGTGGTGGCGCCGAAATATTTGCGCCTGAAGTACGGACAAAAATTTGTGAAGATAAAGTGGACGGCGACGGATGGTTAGATATTCACAAAACCGCTCATCAATTAGGTATGCATTCAAATGCGACCATGTTGTATGGTCATATCGAATCGTACGAACACAGGATAGATCATATGAATCAGTTACGCGCCATGCAGGATGAAACAAAAGGATTTAATTGCTTTATCCCATTGAAGTTTCGCAATCAGGATAATGATATGAGTCATATTGTAGAAAGCAGCATCATCGAAGATATCAAGACATACGCTATAGCGAGAATCTTTATGGATAACTTTCCACATCTAAAGGCCTATTGGCCAATGCTTGGTAGAAATAACGCACAACTCATGCTTAATTTCGGAGTCGATGATCTTGATGGTACTATCGACGACAGTACTAAAATATATTCGATGGCAGGCAGCGAAGAGCAAACACCGGCTATGAGCACCGAACAGATTTGTACGTTGATATATGAAGCGAATCGTATTCCTGTTGAACGCGATACCGTGTATAATGAAATCAATATCTTCCAACGAGAAGAGGTCTAATCATAGTTACTTCACTGTAATTTTCTGGCTACTGATTAGGTTTTCTTTGGTACTGATATTGAAAATATACGTGCCGCTTGTCAATGGTTTTGTTGAAAATGAAAATTCGTTATTACCCGCTTTGACAAATGTGTTCATCAATAACGAAACCAAACGACCGCTTAGGTCTCTTAGTTCAAATCTAACCTTCTGTGCGTTCTCAAGTTTGAAAGTGACATTGAATACATCATCAGTTGGATTAGGGTAAATGTTATTCATAGGTTCTTGCGCAAGATCATTCGTTGATACTGAAAAATCGTTGTTGTCTATTATGCTCACCCAACAATTGACACCGCTTGATTTGCCCCATGATCCTGATAAATAGGCTCTTCCGGGCGTATTGTATTTTCGTTGAATATTTGTGTAATCCCCCCAGCGCTCAACAGAATCAGTTAAAATATTTATATTGGATGTACCGTTTTTAGTTGGTATGACATCAGAAAAATTACCGGCACCGTCTTTATAAACTACACTAGTGCCCGGGAAGCTATCGACATAGCAATGCGAAAATGTGTACAGTATTTTATGCTCGGAAGGGTTATTGCCCATATAGGTCATTGAAGGATATCCATATTCAATGGTGTCATTCGATAAAATAGAAGCTGTGACTACAGGGGTTGCACTGCTTACGTTTTTAATCTCCCCAAGAAAAACACCCGCATTCATATACGTAGGGTTGAGTGTATTGGATCCAAAATGAATATAATTATTTTCATAAATAGCGGCCAACACACGTGCGTCGTTGGTCATCAAATATTGTTGCGCAGTACCATATAATTTCTGCACAGCATTCGGCGGAAACCCATAGGCGACAGGCGATGTTAGTACTTTTTGTGTTATTTGTGCATTGCCCGACTGATATGAATCGGTGATCTCTGTGAGGAAAATACTATCGTTCGATGAGGCAACATTACGCAAGGTTAAAAAATACATATTCGTACCCATAGTAGCAGTCTGATATTTTGCAGGACAAATATTTCGTAATGGTACACCATTGTATTTGATATCGCTCCAAAGTGTGTATTGAAGCGGCATGCCGTTATAACCATGTTGCTTGTCGATTTGCCAGATGACAGATTGTTTGAATCCAACTGTCCAACTCACATTGTCTTTGACCTGATTAAAGGTGATGAAGAAATCTTTATCCGATACACTAATAATTGGATAATCACTCCATGTTGAATCATTGAATGAATTGCCGTTTAATGTATAAAAATTCCAAGCGCCTGTCGGGTCATTTGTTTGGGTGAAACCTACCATGATGGTCGACTCAGTACTTAAATTTCCTGAAAAGCAAACCAAGATAAAGCGGTCAGAAGATGGATCGTAAATAACCCTAGGGTCAGATATCCAGGTATAAACGCCCAACGAGGAGACTAAGGATGTCAATGTTTTATTGAAAATTGATTTCAAGGTGTCGTCATATATACGGATGTTGGAATTTACGACGCTTACAACCTTACCATCATTTGAAACAGCGATATCATTATCATTCGGTACACTATTGGATGTATTGCCCTGCGCGCCTTTGACGATGCTCGGGTTCACAGCAAGTCCTCGTGTCTTCGATAGATTTTCTGTTTTGTGGGCTTCGTTTTTCCAAGCGGCACGCAGCCTATTCAGTTCATTTTTTTTCGTCCCATATTCGGCGGAAGGAATAGGATGCTGATCTAGTTGTACGAGATGAATATCATAGTCCTTACTAGTAGGGTCTGAAAAATTAATGTGTTGGGCAGGGCCTGAAACACCATTCGTTTTTGTGGCCTGCGCCATTCCTATCATCGGACAAATAAGGCAGCATACATACGCAATATATTTCTTCATCTACTTATAAATTGAGGCACTAAGATAGAGAATAATGTTGAACAGAATTGACCTTTGCTTTGTAATAAAGATCCATTTTGCTATAAAATTTTTATCTCAGTGATCGGCACTTCAGTTTCTTCAAGATCAAGCATGGCGTTGATCAAGCTGATTTTTTCATATGCCTGCAATCCAATGATTGATATATTTTTTTCTATTACTTGGCCTTTATCAAGTAAGGATTGTCGTTTGGTTCCTTTCAATAAAGGTAGTGCAGGTGTATGCCATTCTGTGCCATTCCATAACGCGATATTACTGTATGTAGCATCTGTCAGTAAACCGTTCTTCGCATAGATCACATCTTGATGCTGATCACGGAATTCTGCTGCAGCGTTGAAAACGTTTCGATTGCTATATTTATGTTCATACGAAATGTTATTATCGTTTACGATCAGCAATTGATGAAGTTCTTTTTTCGTATACGGAAAAAATTCGAGCACGTGTCCGTCAGCATCATACATCACCTTGCATTTGCAAAGGGCCTTCGTCGATTGTTCATTCAATTGACGTGTCAGTGTATCCATCGATTTATGTCGACCCCATAAAGTCATACAGGTGCGTTGCATCCGCTCGAGATGATATGTGAGATTGTAGTACTGATGATCTACTACTTTAATGGATTCAAAAACTTGGTACATATATTTTGTCGCTTAGTTCCTGAAATTCTTTTTCTGCATCACTATGGAAGGTAATACCTCCGCCACTTTTGTATACAAGCTGCTTGCCTGAAGCCGTCTGTTTTTTTTCAATAAATCGTATCAATACACAACTATCAATATTGGTGCCATCAAAATAAAAGGCGGTTCCTGTATAAAATCCGCGTTCATATCCTTCGGCTTCTTGTATGATATCGAGGGTCTTTTTTTTGGGTGCGCCGCTGATAGATCCCGCGGGAAGCAAGGTAAATAACATAGTGCCTAAATGATCGAGATAATTGTCAGGCAATTGGCCTTCGATTTGAGAGCTAACTTGTAGCAAGGTTTTTGCTGAGCTTGTTATCGTATCGATATAGCGGAAGCGCTTTACGGTGACATCAGTTGACACCATGCTGAGATCATTTCTGATTAGATCGACAATGGTATAATGCTCTGCGATTTCCTTTTCGTCAAGCAGCAATGTTTGCTCGGCATGAGGGATTGATGCATCAATAGTGCCTTTCATCGGAAATGAACGAATAGTGCGTCCTTCTGTTTGAATAAATGTTTCAGGTGAAAAACAGACCCACTCATCTTTGTATCTAATCTTATATTTTGCAATGGCTGATGAATAAATAGCATCGAGTGATGCCTCGCAATCAATTGGTGTTTCGCAGGTGAGGTTGGTTAAAAAAGTATTTCCGCGCGCAATATGATGTTTAACGATGTCAAGTTTATGCTTGTATGTAGTAAAATCAGCAACGTGTTTTTTAAGTTTGATAGAAGGTTGTGTTGCCGACTTTTTAAGTGTGCTGTAGTTAGGGAAATCAATATCAATATGTTCTTGTTTGAGTTGATCCAACAAAAAAAATTGTGGATTGATACCAAGAAAATCAACCAATAAAAGAAATGGGACCCTCTGTCGGCCCGACTCATTTACTTTTTCGATAAGTGCCTGTTGATTATCCAAGAATTCCGTTTAATTTGTGTAAAAATAGTCATTTGAACGTTTTATTGATTGATAATTATGACTCCTTTACATTCAACATCGTGGAGTTGCTTAGGCAGTTAGATGTCGACACGTTTTCTGTCTATAAAAATGATGCTATTACCATTGACCAAGCACGTGATTTTGATAAAATAATTATTTCGCCGGGCCCTGCGATACCTTCCGAATCGGGCATTATTCTTGAATTGATAATGGCTTTGTCTTCTACACATTCCATACTTGGTATTTGTCTCGGTCATCAGGCAATAGCCGAAGCGTTTGGGGCCAAACTCACGAATGAAAAAATACCTTATCATGGTTTTCAAACGAGCCTACAACTAGTGAAAGAACATTCGTTGTTTCGTAACTTAGCTTCTCTGAATGTGTCGTCTGAATTACGTGTAGGGCTTTATCATTCGTGGTCTGTTGACGCGGAAGATTTTCCTGAATGTCTTGAAATCACGTCCTTCTCGAACGAAGGGAAAATTATGTCATTGCGCCATACGAAGTATGACATACACGGAGTTCAGTTTCACCCTGAAAGCTATATGACATCGTTAGGGAAAGAAATGCTTTCCAATTTTCTGTTTGATAATTAATGCATCAGATTATCGATACACGTATCGATTTCGTCGAATAAAAATGTAAATCCTTCTTGTTGGATTTTTTCACTGCTGACATTGGTACTTTTTAGCACTTCGATGGCCATTTCGCCTAGCATCAATTGAAGTAAAAAATTAGGGACATGAATCTTCATAAAAAAGGGTTTAGTATGGGTGATCATTGCATCAATGATACGGTTGACACTCGCTGGATGAGGCGCCACGGCATTGAAGATGCCTTCGTTAGAGTTCGATGAAAGATAGTAACAGAGTCGGCTTATATCATCGATGTGAATCCAACTATAGATCTGATTGCCTTTCGAAGGGATGCCTGCTATGCCAAATTGAAGAGGTTTTAAAAATTCGTTCAACGCACCTGCTTCTTTTCCTAAGACAATACCAGTGCGCATTACGGCAACAGGTACATGGAGCTGTGCAAATTTCCAAGCGGCTTCTTCCCATTGGCGACACGTTGTCGAAAGGAAACTTTCATCGCCAGGATCTTCTTCTGAAAAAAGGGTATCGCCATTGCCATAATAACCGATAGCGGATGACGATACTAAATGGGTAGCCTGAAGTTGCTTTTTTTCAACTGCTGCATAAAGAGTATTCAAACTATCCAGCCTACTTGCTAGAATTTCTTTCTTTCTAGCGGATGTCCATCGACGCTCAGCCACATTCGCTCCAGCCAAATTGATGAGCTTACAATCGTATTCACTGAACGACTCATCGATATAATTTTTTTTAGGATTCCAGTATACATATCGACGCTGATTTTCTGCTGATACAATATTGTCTTTTTTTGTTGTGAGAACAACCACTTGATGCCCTTCCTTGATCAATAAGGTGCTCAGATGTCTGCCGATAAAACCCGATCCACCTGCAATGATGTATTTTCCCATCTTTATCCTGTTTGCTTTAGAGTATTTACTAACTTTACCTCAAAATTAATAGGCATTTCGCCAAGATGAGAAAGTTATTATTGATAGGACTACTTATATTGTGCTATACCGACGGCATTACGCAGAAAATCACGTTAAGCGAGAAGGAAGAACTGAATATGCGTGATGATGATTTTATGGTTATTGGAAATGTACGCAACTTAACCTCAGTGTATCGAAATCATCAAGCGATTGGTGAAATCGTTTTTTATACTAAGAATCTGATCAAGGAAAAAATTAGCACCCTCACATTTTTGCCTGCAAGTATGCTAAAAATATACTTCACAGCTGCGACAGAAGCGCTTTCGGTTTTTTATGTTGTGAAGGAAAATAGGAAACAGAATGTGTATATGGCCAAACTAAATGACGACTTCACGTGGTCTGAACCTGTGCTACTCATTGGAAGCCCTTCTAGTTCGTACCGAAGTAGCAATGACTATTTTTTCTGCACAAGTGAAGACAAATCAAAAACGCTAGTCTATCATTCTTATTCTGAAAATGATATGACTATGATTCAGGCGATGGTGGTTGATGAAAAACTATCAGTACTATCAAACATTGAGCAATCGTATAGCGGTCAGCAATTCAATATGGCAAACGAGGCTGCGGTTACGAATGACGGAACCGCATTTATTGCTGCTGGCAATACGCCTAATTCAAAAGGAAATATGCAGGAGTTGATTCTTCTTGCTGGGTTAAAGGGAGCTGCAACGCTGCAGCAATATCCCATTGATTTAAACCAAAATGCCATTAGTGATTTGCAGCTTACAGCCGATAATCTTCATCATAATCTTTATTTGAGTGCCTATTTTTCTGATGGAAGATATAGCTCGCCACGAGGTATTTTTATGGGGATCTTTGATATCGGTCATCAAGTGATGTCAAGTATACATTTCACGCCGTTGGCACTACAAGTTTCGCCCTCGCGATCTGACTTAAGGGATTTTAAAATCAGGAATGTTTTTTTAAAAAAGACAGGCGAAATGGAAATTGTTGCTGAAAAGACCTTTCAAAATATTCGTAATGTAGGAGGTGTGACGCCAGTCATCAGTTCATCTCTGCTAATGTCTAGTATGACAGAAAATGCTCGAGTGGTGCATGAATTCTCGTATGATGAAATGGCCGTATTTAGTTTGAAGCCTGATGGGTCTCTTGCCTGGAGTCAGACAGTGCTAAAAGACCAGACTACCACTGATGATAATGGAATCTTTTCGTCATTCGGGGTATTGCAACACAGACTAGGTAATGCCTATCTATTTAGTGATATGAGCAGCAAGCAATTTCGCCTATTAGCGGCCTATATATCGGCCAATGGGCAGTTGACAGTCAAAGAATTGCAATCAAATGACGAAGTTGATGCGTATAATTTGATGCCACGATCAGCTGTGCAAATTTCAACATCAGAAATAGTGATGCCATGTGTTTCAAAAAATTATCTTTGCTTTCTTAAAATCAGTTATTAAGCTATTTCTGTGCTACGAATTTTCAAACAAAACGATATATCATCGGTGTTCGCCATCGTGATCTTCACCTTTTTGCTAAAAGCAAAATATATGTTGCATCCTCCTGGGTTGAATGAACTCGATAATTTCCAGCATGGGATGTTGTTTTCGTTTCCCCAACTAGCCTCATTGTATAATGCCCATCCATCTTTCTATGTCTTTCTTTCAGTTTGTTTGCTGCTTTGTTTTTCGATTTATTTCAATGTGGTAGTTACCCGTGAGAAATTTCTGCAAGGCAAAAGTTATTTACCAGCTTTATCCTTTTTGATTTTATCATCCTTTGCGCCAGTCTTAAATGTATTCTCAACAGCTACTATAGCAAGTCTGATCTTATTTATTGCGTTTTCTAAAACGATGCAGCTCTATCAAACAACGAACCCGCGTAAGGTTTGTTTTGATATTGGAATCTTGGTCGCAGTGGCGGCCTTATTTTATTTTCCATCCATACTTTTTGTCTTTCTTTTTCTTGCACTGTTATTGTTGCTGCGACCTTTTTCTCTCGAAGAAAACATGGCGTATTTCTTAGGCGTGTTAACACCGGTCTACTTAAGTCTGGCCTTGATATATCTTAGTGGTCATTGGTATGATTTGCATACCATAGTGTTCCTTAATTTAACGCCACCCATAAAAACGATGGCCTTGATACCGCTCGTGATGCTGACGGTTGTCTCCACGTCAATGTTGGTGTATGGTTTATATCTGGTTAATCAGGCTGGGATTAAAAATGCAATCTCAGTGCGCAAGAAATGGAACGGCGTTGTCCTTTATTTATTCTTCGCTAGTGTGATTGGTATTTTTTCGAACGTATTCCCCGGAGTGCCGTGGATATTGACGATGGCGCCTATTAGTATAATATTAAGTCAGACATTTCTAAACTATAAAGAAAAATATAATACATTTACTTTCTATTTTTTAATTACGGTGGTCATCCTTGTACAATGGGTGCTTTAAACTTTTGGATATGAAATTTGGAATTGTTGTTTTCCCGGGATCAAATTGCGATAGGGACATGGAATTTGCATTGCGAAATGATCTGGGTCAAGAGGTTGTAATGCTTTGGCATAAAGACAGAGACTTGTCGATGTTTACGAAAGAAGATTGTATCGTGTTGCCAGGTGGTTTTTCATATGGCGATTACCTTCGTTGTGGTGCCTTAGCCCGTTTCAGTCCTATGATGGAAAGTGTCATTGAGCATGCCAATAAAGGAGGTAAAGTCTTAGGTGTCTGTAACGGTTTTCAGATTTTATGTGAATCTGGTTTATTGCCAGGGGCCTTATTGCAAAATGATCATCAAAAATTCGTCTGTAAAAATACGTTTATCATCAGCGAAAACCAATCAGCTCCCATATCAAGGTTGGTGGTTGGGCAAGCATTGAATATACCAATTGCCCATGGCGAAGGAAGATATTTTGCTGATACTAATACCTTGCAGGCATTAGATGCAAACAGTCAGATTATTTTTAAATATTGCAATGAAGCAGGCGAAGTTGGCAAGGAAAATCCAAATGGATCGACTCATCATATCGCCGGTATCTGTAATAGCAATCGAAATGTATTCGGTATGATGCCGCATCCAGAACGCGCGTGCAGTAGTCTCTTGGGGAATACCGACGGACGAAAAATTATTGAAGGACTTTTTACTAATTAATTCCATTCACGATGAAATCAATCTTTTTTATTGTATTTGTCTTTTGTTCGTTTCTTGGTGTAGCACAAGACCCTAGTGCAGTTACATGGGCTTTTACAAGTAAGCCTGGCAATAATCCTGATGAGTTTATTCTCACGGCCTCTGCCAAGATACAAGAAGGATTTCATGTCTTTTCACCACAGCCAGGCGGTGATGGATTATTGATTCCGACTGAAATGACGTTGACAACAACGAATATTAAAATAGTAAAGCCCTTAACGCCTCAACGCCGACCTGTGACCAAACATATGGAAGGTATTGGTATGGTCAATTATTTCGAAGGAGAGATTGAATTCAACATGACGATACAATCAACGAAGGGTGCAACCATCAATGGTATCATGAGCTCGCAATGTTGTAATAATCTAATGTGCCTGCCCCCAAGCGATGTGCCTTTTAAAGTAAAATTATAAACCACTCTATGAAGAAATTCTTAATAGCCCTCCTCTGTCTTTCCTTCTCTGTTCAAGCAGTGTTTGCTGAAGTTATCAAAGATCCTACAACGTGGACATTCAGCGCCAAGAAAATAAAGGATACGGAGTATGAACTCACCCTTTATTGCAAACTAAAACCTGAATGGCATTTGTGGAGTTTGGAACCAGGCGGAGATGGTCTATTGCTTTCACCCCGTTTTGATTTTGATAAAAATAAAAGCTTAGAGCTTGTGGGTGCCGTAAAAGAACGTGGAAAAAAAATAAGTCAGGAATTTCCCGGAACAGATGGCATTACGCATTTCTATGAGAATGAAATCACCTATACACAAAAAGCGACTATTAAAGAGAACATTATCATTAAAGGAATGGTGTTTTATCAAACCTGTGATCATTCGCAATGCCTTTCGCCAGTTGAAAAGAAATTTCAAATTACTATTACAGATGCCGGCACTTCTCTAAACGCCAATTCTAATGCCATTGATACGCCTAATTCAACAGTTGCTGTCACAACCAATACGCCTGTTGAGGAACAAGCAAAAGAGGACAAACCGGCTACCATAAAAGCGTCGGGGCATCCTGCCGAAGATCATCGATCAAACTTTATGCTATTGCTTGAAGGTATGGGCGGTGGACTGCTTGCAATCATTACGCCATGCGTGTTTGCTATGCTTCCTATGACCGTAAGTTTTTTTCTCAAACGAACCAAAGATCGTACATCAGGTATCAAAGTAGCTCTTCAATATTCTATCAGCATCATTATCATTTTTGCCTTGTTAGGGTTGTTGCTGACCTTTGTCAATAACAAAAATATCCTGTACGAAATTTCTTCTCATTGGGGAACCAATATCTTTTTCTTTCTCATCTTCATCATCTTTGGTGTGGCATTTCTTGGGGCATTCGAAATTACCTTGCCTGCTAAGTGGAGCACATTTACCGACAGCAAAGCCAATCTCAATAGTTGGAGCGGTATCTTTTTTATGGCATTGACATTAGCGATTGTTTCGTTCTCCTGCACAGCGCCTTTTATTGGCGGATTGATTGCTGAAATTTCGAAAGGTGCCAAAGTAGGGCCCTTATTCGGATTCACTGGGTTCGGTATCGGACTTGCGCTGCCATTCACGCTCTTTGCCATTTTTCCGCAATTGCTAACTGCGCTCACGAAGCAAGGCGGATGGCTTAATGCCGTTAAAGTGACATTCGGTTTTATTGAATTGGCATTGGCGTTTAAATTTTTAAGTAATGCCGATTTGCAAATGGGATGGCGCCTCCTGGATCGTGAAATATTTATTGCCATTTGGTTTGTGATTGCGCTCGCGTTAGCCTTGTATCTTTTTGGCATCATCCGTTTTTCGCACGATAGTGAATTACCAAAAAATGATTGGGGCTTGCCTTACTTGACTGTAACCCGTCTGATGTTTGCACTGACATCGCTCATCTTCGCATTTTATATGTTACCAGGTATGTGGGGTGCGCCACTGAATGGCATGGGTGCATTTGTGCCTCCAATGGGAACGCAGGATTTTGTGTTGACAGCTTCGGGGAATAACAGCAGTGGCGGCAATGCTGCTGCGCCTTTCGAAAATAAAAATCGTTATGCGAACGACTTTATTATTTATGAACCCGAAGTTGTGAAGAAGAATGGTATGAACACGTACTTCGATTATAACGATGCTTTGAAAGCCTCAAAGGAACAGAAGAAACCTATCATGCTCGATTTTACTGGAATTACTTGTGTCAATTGCCGCAAGATGGAAACACAAGTTTGGAGTAATGAGGAAGTCTTTAAACGAATGAAAGACAAATTCATCGTGGTTTCGTTGTACTGCGATGCGACCAATATCCTGATTCCTGAAGGTGAACAATATGAATCGCAATTGCTTGGAAGTCGGGTAAAAAGTTTAGGTCAAAAAAATATCGATATCCAATCGTCGAAGTATAATTCTAACACGCAGCCTAACTATTTTTTCATTGATGATAAGGAGAACCTGTTAGCCGATAAAGAATATAGTTACAATCCGAGTCCAGAAAATTTTATTGCCCATCTTGATGTGGTCTTGAAGCGTTATGCCGAACTATCTAAATAACATATAGCCAGTTGAAAGCCATCATTTACAAATCAACCGGAAGCTGGTACTTTTGCAAGACGGAAGACGGGCGAATCTGGAATGCGCGCACGAAAGGTAAATTCAAGATTGATAAAGAGATTACGTCAACCAATCCAATCGCTGTCGGTGATCATGTCGACGTGGTGCTTGAAGATGAACTAGAGAATAGCCTGATGATTATTGGGATTGATGCCCGAAAAAATTATTTGGTACGTACCTCGCCTCATAATAAACATCAGAAACATATCGTTGCCTCTAACCTCGATCAAAGCATTATCATTGCCACAATAAAGGACCCGCGCACGTCGATGGGTTTCATAGATCGTTATCTTGTTTCGTGTGAAGTGTATCATATTCCCACGATGATAGTATTCAATAAGGCCGATTTATTAGACGAAGAGGATATGCTTTATTTTGAACAGGTTAAAAAAATTTATACCGATATCGGTTATCCGGTGTATCTAATTTCGGCCGAGGCGAAGCAGGGGATCGATCAACTCAATGCGCTGTTAAAAGATAAAACCACATTGATTACCGGTCATAGTGGAGTCGGTAAATCAACCCTCATTAATACGCTGATACCAGTCAAGGATATTCGTGTTTCAGAAGTATCGGAATGGAGCGGCAAAGGAATGCATACGACCACCTTTGCGGAAATGCATGATGTACCTGAAGGCGGTCAAATTATTGATACACCGGGCATCAGGGAATTAGGCATTGTGAATGTGAAACGTGCAGAGCTCGGTGGGTATTTCCCTGAAATTCGTAAGAAAGCGCTAGCATGTAAATACAATAATTGTCTTCATTTCAATGAACCGCAATGTGCTGTTTTACAGGCCGTACGTGATGGTGCTATTTCTGACGAACGATATGTTAGCTATGCGAAAATCTATGAGACGATTGATGATAAACATTATTAATCGAGGCAATGGGTAAGTGGATGCCATGTTAGCCTACTATCGAATCAGGCTGATATCGCCTTTGACAGTCTTCTTCACCTTATAAGCTTCGTACTCGATGTAGTAATAATAACTTCCGATTTCACAATCTGATCCTTTGAATTTACCATCCCATCCTTTATTAATATCTGTTGTTTTGAACACGAGTTCGCCCCATCGATTATAAATAGAGAATTTTTGTAAGGTAATATTGTTAGCAATAATTTTAACGATGTCATTTTCTTGATCTCCATTCGGCGAAAAGGCATTCGGGATAAATATCTTATCAGGAATCAGCTTTGTACCGCAATGCGTGACACTGTCGCTGCAACCTTCAGAATTATAGGCAATCAACGTGAAGCAATGTAACCCACTATCGGTTACATCATAGGTTACATTGAAGTTGGTTGAGAATGGAATACCTTGATAAATCCATTGATAGGTCGCCGCAAGTTGCGATGTATTTGTCAGAATGAATGTAGGGTCGCTTAAAAAAGATTCGGTGGGCGACAAGGTGAAATCAGCGTTCGGATAAGGCACTACGACAATGGTAAAAGTGATCGTGTCTCTGCCTGGACAAATGCCTGATTCATAACCGGTGATCGTATAGGTCGTGGTGGTATTGGGTGAAAAGACGAGTCGTGATGAATCGATAGAATACTTGACACCGCTCATAGGTTGTATGTCAAGGATGGCTAAATCAGGAACATTCATACCGGTTGTATCACCCGTACAAAGAATTGTATCTGCCGGTGGTACTAGTGTAAGCACTGAATTTAGACTGTAATCGAAGCACGAAGAATCAGGCACAAATTTCCACAGATCGTTTTTAAGACCTAATGCACTAATTGTGCTATCGTAGGTGATACCACCGAATACCCATAGATTGTTGGCGGTATCGGTCCAGATGAAAACCCCTCCACGCGACCCTATCATATTGGTTGGTGAAGGAGTATATAAAGGACCGTAGTTGCCCACATAATTGGTATTCTGTGTTCCGCTGACCCATGTCCACTTGTTGGTCGAAAGATTATATAACCATAGATCATAGAATGACTCGGCATTGGCAAGCGATTTTAAACCTCCAAATGACCAGAATATTTCAGTGCAGTTTTTGGTGGTGGTAGCGACTGTTTGATTTTCGATTCGTGCTTTGGGATATTCTGTCGGTTGCGGATTGCATTGGGCATTATACGTACCGCCATTATTGACGGTGTTGGTACCTGAAAGCCAGGTCCAGTTATTGGTGAATGGGTTATAACGCCATACATCATTGCGGGCGGTTGAACTATTACCTCCTGCAAAGACATAAAAATTTCCATCTTTCCCTTTCCATTTTGTAAAAGATAGTCTGGATGGCGGGTTGTTTGTCGCAGCTTCAACACCTTTGGTGCCATAGCTTCCTCCATTATTTAATGCCTGAGAGCCTTTCATCCATGTCCACATATTGGTGGCGATAGTATATTTCCAAACATCGTTGCGTACACTTGTCGACGTAGCCGCTGTGGCTCCATCTAATCCGCCAAACAACCATAAATTATTCTGATCATCCACCCATCCTGATTTACATTCTTGTCGACTTCCAGGTGTATTAGCTGCTGCGGCCACTCCAATCGTACCGAATACCGGTGCCTGATTAACTGTATTAGGTCCCGACATCCAAGTCCATGAATTGGAAGCGATATTATAACGCCACAAATCAGATAAACTTCCTGTTGCATAGTTTACATCATAACCATATCCTCCGAAGAGCCATAAATCACCATTATTATCTGTCCAACAATTAGGACCAAAGGTTCTAGCACTCGGATAATTGTTAGGAGATGGTACACCTTGCGCGCCGAATTCACCGTTTTGGTCGTTGGTCCATTGCGGCCCATTAATCCATATCCAGCGCATTGTAGCCACGTCATACTTCCATAAATCGTTTGAATAACCGAAAGGACAAAAGCCCCCGAAGAGCCAGAAATTTCCTTGTAAATCGGTCCAATACGCACCCTGATATTTTCCTGATGGTGTGTTAAGCGGATCAGGAACGCCTTTGGTTCCATACCATCCAAGAGCGCCAGTACCTGCACTGCCATGCATTTGAGCCCACATACCGCCTTGCGCTTGCAAGGTGCTATGATTGAAAAAAAGAAGAAGCAGGGCCAATTGAAATGAATAAGCTACCGGTTTCATAGAAAACATTTTTTAAGTTTAGTTAGAGCTATGTCCTTACAAGGTAAGAAGTTTTTTAGAAATGTAAAAAAAAAGAAACATGGTTTGGATAGATTGAAAACATCATCCGTCAATGAAAGCAGATGATTACTATACTATAATGAAACCAAAACCTATTCAGTCTGCTACTTAAACCAACTGCTATACATGACATAATTATTGGCGATGCGGTCTATTTCATTATGAATCAATTCCTGTGAAATATCCTTCACTTTTTTGGCAGGGACACCAGCATAGATACTACCACTTTCACAAATTGTATTCTCTAAAACAACCGCCCCGGCTGCTATAATTGTATTCGTGCCAACGACCACATTGTCCATCACAATGGCACCCATGCCAATGAGTACGTTGTCTTCGATTGTACATCCATGCACAAGCGCATGATGACCGATCGACACATGATGACCAATCACGACCTTCGTTTTTTCGTAGGTGCAATGCAGACAAGCGCCATCTTGTATATTCACTTTATGACCCATACGGATACTATTGACATCGCCGCGAATCACGGCATTGAACCATACACTGCATTCTTCACCCATCTCAACATCACCAACGATAGTGGCATTAGGTGCGATAAAACAAGATGCAGGAATTGTTGGTGAGATACCTTTAACAGGAAGTATGACAGGCATAGTGTGATTATTTTTAGTGGAGCAAATGTGCAGCCATTTGAAATCGAATGACCGAATGCTATGGTTGAATGGATGCAGCAGTATCTTCTTCTGCAATATCTGTGGACATTGGAGCTTCGGTTACTGGCTCAGACACCGGGGGATGCATGTGTTGGTTATGCAATAATTTGTTTTGAAAAACAAGTATCGTAATCACACCGAATGAAATCGAGAAGTCGGCTAGATTGAAGACGGGTCTAAAAAATTCAAACGATTCGCCACCCCATAATGGAAACCAAGTTGGGAAGGTGCCGCTCATCATAGGGAAGTACAACATGTCCACCACTTTGCCATGAAGTAATTCGCCATATCCTTGTCCCCAAGCAACCAAATGTGCTGTGTGGAAACTGCTTTCTGTGAAGATTTTACCATACACCAAGCTATCAATCAGATTACCCATTGCGCCGGCTAATATCAAGGCACTGCAAAAGATTAATCCGCTAGAGAATTTTTGCTTGATAAGAGTAGTTTGTATAAAAAAGAAACCCCAGCAAACGGCGACAAGTCTGAACAAGGTAAGAAATAGTTTGCCCCAATGATCACCGAATTTCATTCCAAAGGCCATTCCTTCATTTTCAATGAAATGAAGTTTAAACCATGTACCAATAATATTCTCTTCCTGCCCGTAAAAGAATTGTGTCTTGATATAAATTTTTAATACCTGATCTAAGAGAAGAACCACAAAGACGGTAAGGAAAACGTGTTTTAATTTCACAATTTTTTTTGGTAAAAGTAATGGTTAAATATGAAAAAAAGTTGACCGCTACTTCTTTATGAAGCTACGGGTGATACTTGTTGAATTTAGCTGCAGCCTAATCGTGTAATGACCTTTTGTGAGTTGTTCAATTGCAAGAACAGATTTGTTATATCCTTTTTGCAATAGCACAGAGGTTGAAATAACCCGTCGGCCAAGTGCATCAAAAATTTCAATCAGGCTATTTTCTTGTAAAGGTGCATTCAATTCTAAGGTCACTGATTCATTGGCTGGATTTGGATAAATAGCTGCCACGGAAGCGGCATTGCTGTTTGATTGAAGTAGGATGACATTCGAATACGCGTATTGTTCGTCGATATCTGTTATCTTGAGACGATAATAATTAGCACCATTGTATGGCGCCGGATCGTTGAAGGCATAATCTGTAATCGTAGCTGTATTGCCGACAGCGTTCACATCTCCTATTTTTGTGAAGGAAGTTTTGTCAGTGCTTTTCTCTATTTCAAAATGCGATACATTCTTTTCCTGTGCGGTCTTCCAGAAAAGATCAATGGTGCCTTCATCATTCATATGACCCGTAAAATGAAATAGTTCTGTTGGCAGAGGTATGTATGAACCTAGATAGGTCACATAGTTGAAACACGAAGGCGACGCGGCATTGCGGATATACACTAAACTATTAGCAGGTGAACCAAAACCCGCCCATCCTGGATCGGTGAATGTAAAACTTGGTCCGGCACCCCAATTGATGCCATCGGCAGAGTATTGCAAACCGGATGGGCATGGGAATGGGGTACAATTAGGGCTTTGAGGTGTGAATGTAGCCACCACGCCATTGCTACTGAGATTCGGTACCTCAGGTAATGCCAATGTGTTCAAGGTAATCGGAGTGCGTGTGACTTCCTCACAATTGGCGGGTAGGCCTGTAGTTGCTGCCACATAATAGGTGGTCGTTCCTAAAGGAAATACATACGGATTAATTTCAACGCCACCCACAGCCGAATCATACCAAACAAAATGAGTAGTTGACGGTGAGGTAACAATAGAAGGTTCAAGTGAAGCTAAATCAAACGGATATGAATAGCAATAAGCCGCATTCGTTGGCGCACTTGTAATTTGTGGTATAGGGTTGATAGTAATGATGGCCGAACCTGTACGTTTGGGTGGACAAACACCGAACGGAGGAAGGGTATTCGCAATAGTCCAAACACCGCTGTTGGCAACAGTGGTTGTAAATGGCCCTGCACCTGAAACAGGATTGATAGAAACAGTGTTGGTACCATTGCTGAGATTGATGGTATAATTTCCGATAAGAGGTGAAGATGTAGTGATGGAAACCGGAGCCGTACTTGGTGCGCAATAATCGCCATTGCCAGACAATGTCAGTTCATCACATGGCGGGATGGCAAAATCAGCAGTGGCTGTTACATCCGATTTGGTACAAGGCGCAATAGGATCCGGTTTGTAAATTGCTTTTAATGTCAGGTTAGTATAGGCGGTTAGTGAGCAGGTATCTGGTATTGTGACGGTGATGACGGATGTCACAGGTGGAGGAGGACATTGCGTGCCGAAAGGAATGGTCGCGCCAGTGATGCCATCCCAGTTGCCGCCCGGATTAGCTGCTTTTGGTGTTGGTACCACACCAGTTGTACTAGTAGTAATCCAAGTATTGGTATTTGTGCGGTAACGACCCTGTGTGGTGCCTGAAAAATTAGTACCTGTAGCCGCAAATGAAGCTGCTGCAGGCAAATTCACCGATTTAGAAAGGATATAATTTCCGCATCCTGTGGCTGGGGCAATATTGGCCGTGACATCAGGCAGGCCTTGACCTACATTCCAAAGAACGCCATCAATATAGTTGCCAGAACAATCATAAAGAGCCAGTTGCTCTCCGCCATCGGTGAGGTTCATAATGTCTTGTGTTGTCGGACTAACGGTCGTGCAGTTACAAGTTTCGATATTCAAATCAGGAAGCACACCGCTAGAGCAAAACGTACCGCCACCGCCGATTAGATAATAGGTGCCAGTATTTAAAAGTACACCAGCGGGTATGGTAGCAGTCCAGTCGCCATCCGATACAATCCATCCGCTGATATCGACAAAGCTTGGTCCAGCATTATATAACTCAATCCACTCACCACTGTTAGGTGAAGCACCGTTGGGTGTGATCCCAAGTGTGCCGCACGTGCCTGTTCCCGGGCGCGGTACAAACTCATTGATAAAAACACGACCAGAAGCGGTGGTCGTTGGTGGTGTTGTCCCTACTGCAGTGCCTGCCGTACCCAATGAAATACCAGAGGCATAAGGGTCAAACGCTGGATTAAAATCATACTTGACTTCTACTTGTCCAGTTGTGCAGACACCTTTAATGGTGACATTGAATTGAACCGTTGAACCGGCACATACAATTGAGCCTGTATTGGGTGTAAAGGTCGGAACACCGCTGCCTGTGGTAAAGTACTGTGGACAAGCCGGATTACCCAAACACGAGTTAGGGACAGCTACTACTAATGGCGTTGGGTTGGGGCAAGATGTATTGACTGTTGAAACTAAGACCTGATAATTTGGTAAGGCTGGATCAGCGTCATCGTCGAAAATTCCACCAATGATATTACTGCTTTGTGCACTGCCTGTCGTTACAAATGGACCCGAGGCTACAGATTGTTTTTGCAACGTATATTGAAGATTGGTGCCGGTAGCGCCATTGACGGTGATGGTACCGGGTAATGAGCACGAAGCCGTCGCGGGTCCTGCCAATGGATTTTCGCGTGAAACAATTAGCGTACGCGATACATAACATTCCTGCTGGTTAGATGAAAGATTGGTCGGTGTCGACGTGGAGCTTGAACCCGGACAAGTCGTGCAGATAACATTACCATCGCCCCATACAAATTCGTATGTCGTAATACCGTTCGGCGGTGTGATGGTTGTTGTTAAGGTTGTAACACCTGTCGTCGCGTTAAAGTTTGTGCCGGTAAACGTGGTCGGTGTGCCGCCATTGGTACTAATATAGGAACCTAGATTGCCTGAAGGCTGAATCGCTACTAAGGATGCATTTGTAAAGTTCTTGATCTGATAAGTGAAGGTGAGCGGTGTGGCGCCACAGACAGATAGGGTGGTGGTAGATGCAAGCATTGGTGAGCCATTGAGCGTAGCAGTCCAAGTAGATGAACTATTGCCATTACTCAGACCTGGCGTAGGAAAATCGGTACCGGCTGTATTGGTCGAACCCGACGTGCACGGTAGGATACAATTGGTACAACCCAAATTACCTGATTGGTCGTAGGTAACAATAGCACCGTTGTTGCCATCAGGAAGGCGGGCATAGGACGAGTTGCAACCAGTCAAATCGTTACAGATAGTTCGTCCGTCATAAATAGAAGAAGTGACATCAGGCAGCGTCGTCGGATTAAGACCACAACTGCTAGTACCTGCAAAATTGACATTGATAGGACCGCTACCATAATTATTACCACCTGCATACAGCATCGCATCGATGATAGCGCCTGCATCGGTCATTAGCATCACACGATCACCTGTACCGGAGCCATTGTTATAGTTGCCAGATCCAGTCAGACAACCGCAACCTCCATTGAGGGCTAGGTCGGTATTGAGAAAAATAGTATTGGCATACAAACCTGTGCCGGTACCGAAGCCGTTGGCATTGAGAGTGAACAACGATGACATCGATTTATAATCGCAGGTGGCGCACATCATTTTAGCGGCATTGCCGACTAATACATAAGCGCCAGCAGGAACAATAAGGCCGTTTGGGAATGAGATGATTACACTACCGCCGTTGGTAAGACGCCAACAACTCATATCTTCAGATGACGTGCCGATATTCTTAAATTCAATCCAATCGCCACCGTTACCGTCATTGTTACCGGCATCTGCTTCCAGTTCATTGATAATGATCTGGGATTGGGCCAGTAAGCACGTAAACGTGAACATGAGTAATAGTATAACTTTTTTCATATGCGTATGTGATGAATGAGTCTGCAAAAATGATGCCTTATGGCTGATTAAAAAAATAATAGGCAGTTACTTTTTTATTATTATCATCACATGTTGTAGTGATAGTAAGAACAATACGGTGTTAAATGATGCAGATCGACATCGATTTGTACTAGAATGTTCTTGATATGCCAGGTATTTTTTTTAGCAGTATCTCGACAAATGTACTCATCTTATATCTCTAATCAAACTGTCAGAGGCTGTTGATATGCGAAATCATTTTCAATAATGAACTGTAAATGCTCAATCTGTTCTTCGCCGTGTATCGTAGTTACTTATTCGAATGCATTGCTTGATTTTACCTGCTACTTGTTTGGAGAATTATTTTTTCTTTACACTAGAAAACACCAAATCATTCAAAAAGGCAATGATTTCGCTTTCCTCTTTCGTCTTACCGAAATCGGTAAGGGAAGGCAGATTATTCATAAAGAAATTTTGGAAGTGTGCCATTTCGACGATAGTGGTGGCGAGCGATTTAGGGTATTTGTATTTCGGATTCACTTCCGAGATGATGTGGCCTATGACGGCACAGAGGTCTTTGTACGGTTTGAAGAATTGTTGTTTGTTATCCTCACCTACCTGCTTGGTGAGATAAGCCTTTGATCCTTCGGCAATAATAATTTGATGGAGGAAACTCTCGTTGATATGATGGGTCTGTTTGTCATCTACGACAGTTGAGGTTAATAACTTGATCACCCTTTTCAACTTGACTGCAGGCTCCTTGATATTATTGGTATGAAAGCTGATTTGAAATTCAAGCCATCCCCAATACCATGCGGTCAGATAGACTAGCAACTTGTGTTTATTTTCGAAGTAACGATAAATGCTGGCTTCAGTTGTGCCGATTTCGGCAGCTAGCTTCTTAAAGGTAAAGGTTTCAATACCCTGTGCGTAGATCATTTCGACACTATGTTTGATAATGCTTTTTCCTAGCGCTGAGCTTTCGGGGTTACGAAGGTATAAGGCTTCGTTCATTCTGATCTGCAACTGCGGTTTCATGACGGATGTGTTTAGGTCTGTTTGCGAAGCGGTAAAGCTACAGAAAATATTTTTACAATTATTTATGATAGTAATACTATTATTATAAAAACAAGTACTATTTTTGCCGAACCTTATAAAACTCGTCGTGTAGAGGAGTTATGTAAATTCAATGAAAACAAACAGTGTAAAAATTGCGCACAATGAAACAGGAAGCATACGGGTTTACTAAATTAGCGGAACTTATCCGGTTGGAGCGAAAGGAGATTTCATCCATTTATTTCTATGCGATTTTGAGCGGTCTGATCCAGTTGAGTTTACCATTGGGTATACAGGCTATCCTAGGTTTCGTATTAGGGGCTACCATGGTCACGTCAGTCTATGTATTGATACTGATCATCATAGCCGGTGTATTTCTATTAGGATATCTGCAAATCAACCAAATGAAAATCATTGAAAAGATTCAACAAAAGATTTTTGTTCGTTATGCGCTTGCCTTTTCCGAAACGATACCGAGATTCGACTTTAAGGATATTGACAGGTATTATCTACCAGAAAAGATCAACCGTTTTTTTGAAACGGTCAATGTGCAGAAGGGTATTTCAAAATTGCTATTGGATATTCCGGCAGCTATTATTCAAATCGTATTGGGTTTAATTCTGCTTTCATTATATCATCCCTTGTTTATTTTGTTTTCATTTATATTGGTATTGATTATGTTCTTGATATTCAGATTAACGAGTAAGAAAGGACTAGAAACAAGCATTGCAGAGAGTGATTATAAGTATAAAGTGGTTGCATGGCTCGAAGAAATGGGACGTGTTATAAAATCATTGAAATATAGTCAAGGCACTCATCTAAATCTAGTAAAAACAGACGAGCAATTGATGAAGTATTTGTCTGCTCGAACATCGCATTTTCATGTGTTATTAATACAATTCAAGTCATTGGTTTTTTTTAAACTCTGCATCACGGCATTGATGCTAATACTTGGTTCATATTTATTGTTTAATCAAAAGATAAATATTGGTCAATTTGTGGCTGCCGAGATCATCATTATCACCGTCATTAATTCGTTGGAAAAATTGATCAAAAGCCTTGAGCATATTTATGATGTTGTTACAGGGATACATAAACTAAACGCTGTATTGGACATCGAACTAGAGAAAGATGGCAGTGTAGAGCTTCAGTCAAACCAAGTTGACATTGAGTTGAAGAACGTTACATTTTCATATAGCGACGAGCAAACGGTATTTGAAGGATTGTCATTGTATATTAAACGGAATAGCATCACTTGTATATCAGGCGAAGAGAACAGTGGAAAATCGACCTTGCTTAAATTATTAAAAGGTTCATACAGACCAAACAGCGGTATGATTATGTTGAATAATATCCCCCTTCAACATTATTCGCTGCAACATCTCAGAGCACAAACCGGTGTGTATTTTAGTGAGCAAGATCTTTTTGAAGGAAGTTTGTATGATAATATTTCGCTCGGAAAGCCGGATGTTAGCATACAACATATCATTGCATTGACCGAAAAATTACATTTCGATAATTTCATTTCCTTTTTTCCTGTGTCATTTAACAGCCCTATTGATCCATTAGGAAGAAGGCTTCCTTCGTCTATCAAAAAGAAAATTTTGCTACTTAGAGCATTGAGTCACAACCCTATATTACTTATACTCGAAGATCCATGGACAGGGTTGGATGAAAATGCAACGCAAGGCCTTCAGTCTTATTTGATGGAAGTGTCCAAAACGAGAACGGTTATTATTTCAACCAATGATAGCGATTTTGCAGGGAAATGCACGCAACATATTCATCTTAAAAACGGCGAAGCAATTATTAAAACACAGCACCTTGGAACGATATAACATACCTCTTAAATCTTTTGACGCTATTTTTTTGATTCATCAAAAAAGTAAAGTTCGCTATTACTTCTGTGGAATCATACTTCTATTGATTATTATGTTGTTTTTGCCTTGGACACAAAATATCAAATCAAAAGGTACGATCACTGCGCGTAAGCAAGAACAGCGGTCACAAAAAGTAAATTCTCCCATTCCTGGAAGAATCAGTAAATGGTTAATCAAAGAAGGTGATTTTGTAAAAAAAGGGGATACGATTTTACTGCTTACAGAAATTAAGGAAGATTATTTGGACTCTAATTTGATTCCCCGAACCAATACACAGCTAGCAGCTAAAAAAGGAAGTATTTCTTTTTATCAGGGAAAGATTACCATGACGCAGAAGCAGATCAATAATTTGGAGAATGCTAAACAACTTAAAAAAGAACAAACAAACAACAAGTTGAAACAGCTAACGAATAAGCTCTCAGCCGAAAAAGCTGAATTATCGGCTAATGAGAATGAAGTGAAATTATTACAAAATCAGTATGAGCGGCAATTGACAATGTATCAAGAAGGATTGGTATCTCAAACTCAATTGCAACAGCGGAATATTCTATATCAGAATTCCTTGGCAAAGAAGATCATCACGGAAAATAAAATTGCACAGACCCAACAAGAGATAGTCAATGTTCAAATAGAGCGAAATAGCATTGAACAAGAGTATGATGAAAAGATGAATAAAGCAGAGGGAGACAAATTTCAAAACATGAGTCAGATTGCCATCACGCAGGGTGAAGTTGCCAAACTTGAAAACCAGGTGAGCAATTATACCATACGTAACGGCATGTATTATGTAACGGCTTCACAAGATGGTCAAGTGGTGCAAGCGAATAAATCAGGTATCGGTGAACTATTGAAGGAAGGCGAAACGATTTCATTGATAGTGCCTACAAAGGCAGATTACGCAGTTGAAATGTATGTGAAGCCTATGGATCTGCCATTGGTCAATGTGGGTCAGCAAGTACGATTTATTTTCGACGGATTCCCAGCCATTGTGTTTAGCGGTTGGCCGAAAGGAAGCTACGGTACCTTTGCGGGTAAGGTTGTATCTATCGAAGGTACCATTGGCGAAAACGGCCTTTATAGGGTATTGGTGGCAGAAGATAGTACACGAACAAAATGGCCGGCCCAACTTAGAATTGGAACTGGCGCCCAAAGTATTCTACTAATCAATGATGTGCCAATTTGGTATGAACTATGGCGTAACATTAATGGATTTCCTGCTGATTTTTATGCAGGAAAAAAAACTGAACAAAATGAGACGAAGTAATTTTTGTTTATTTCTTCTGCTAATTTCCTTGCATGCATTGGCTCAAAAAGATACAGTGACATTGCAAGTAGAGCAGGTGTTAGGGATGGTGAAATTATATCACCCCATCGTCAAGCAAGGCTATATCAATATCGATAAATCAAAGGCCAATATCACCATTGCGCAAGGTGCTTTCAATCCGATCATAGGGAATTACATGACGAAGAAAATAGTTGATAATGCACAATATTATGATTATATAAATCCTACTATCGTTATCCCTACGTGGTATGGTGTAGAAATTTCAGCGGGTACGGAAACGTTAAGCGGGAATCGATATGACCCATCAGAAAGCTTGGGTCAATCGAGTTATATTGGTGCAAGCATTCCCCTACTGAAAAATTTGGTCATGGACAAGCGAAGGGCTAACCTTCAGCAAGCAAAACTTTTCAATGATATGGCCAAAACCGAGCAGCAATCATTGATCAATACAATTTTAATGGATGCCGCCTCGGTGTATTGGGAATGGGTTAATTCGTATCAGATTTATCTCATCTCGCAAAAAAGTTTGGCGCTTAGCAGCAAGCGTTTGGATATGGTTAGAAAAGCGTTTATGAATGGCGATTATACGGCGATGGATACGGTTGAAGCCCAATCGCAATTGCAAAATTTTGAATTTCAAAAAAATGCAAAATTGACTAGAATTGACGGACTACATATTTATTCTCCACTTTGGACTAAGAACGAAGCAATTTACTTTAAAGAAGTTTTTTTTGATGACGTTTATAAGGTAAAAAAAAGAAATTTTAAAAAAT
>CAIRSV010000235.1 GCA_903881265.1 uncultured Bacteroidota bacterium | reverse complement strand
TGGCTGGAAAAGATCCGGCTAACTTGTTACTAGCAATCTAATCGTTCCTGCCAACATTCAACTTGAAGAAATTGTTCGTTCAACTTGAATCCTATTCAGTTTCACAAAGCAGGTTATAACCTGAAAACATAACCCGCTAAACCGCTCCTTCCATGTTTATTGAATCGTATTTCCAAACTGCCGCTCATTTGTTCGAACAATATGAGGTGCAAATGCCCTTGCATCTTTTTCTGAAAGAATATTTCAGAAACAATAAAAAGTTCGGATCGCGCGACCGTAAATATATTTCAGAATTGCTTTATGGTATTTATCGTTTGGGCAAAGCCAATGAACACCTAAGAGTGCGAGACCGTTTGTTGATTGGCAGTTTCTTATCGGGGAGACTACCCATCTTGTTTTTCGAAAAAGTTAATAAAGAATTAGCCATCCGATACGAAGCCAACATTCAAGAAAAAATGGCCTATATGATTGAGGCCTATCAATGTGATTTCAGCGTACCTTTTGCGTTGACTACTGGCATCAGCGAGGAACAATTCATTCAAAATTTATATGCGCATCCAAGAGTGTTCATACGAATCAGAAAAAATCATACGACGATCGAAGAAAAATTGATTCAACAAGCCATTGCCTTTCAACGTGTCAGCGCCAATTGTCTTTCATTCGATGCCAGTGTTAAACTCAACGAACTTCTTGATCCGTCAGATTATGTGATACAAGATTATGCCTCGCAATTAACAGGCGATCATTTCAAACCAGCATCCAACGAAAGTTGGTGGGATTGCTGCACTGCGAGTGGTGGAAAATCAATTATGCTGCTCGACAAGAATAGCGCGATTAAACTCACAGCTACCGATATCAGGGAAACCATCTTGAAAAATCTGCATGAACGTATGCGGATTTACGGCTATGAAAGTCATTACGTATCATTCAATTTAGATGTTACAAAAGATGTATCAGGTCAACTTAAAAATAAATTCGATGCCATCGTATGCGATGCACCTTGCAGTGGAGCTGGCACCTGGGGCCGATCACCTGAGCAATACTATTTTTTTACACCAGAAAAACTATCTCAGTTTGCACGGCTGCAATCAGATATTATGCAACACATCATTGATCAACTGAAGCCAGATGGCAGGTTGTATTATATTACTTGCAGTGTGCTTAAACTTGAGAATGAAGAAATCATGGATTCATTCATGCAACAAAACCCAGGGTATTCGTATATCGCTGAATGTATTGATACCACAACACTAGGTGGCGACATGATGTATATTGCTGAGGTACGTAAAAAGGCTTAAGGGATATCAAACTGAATAAGTTTCTGAACGCGCTTCCCATTTTTCTTTCCGATAATGCGCCATTGTGCCGAAACAATCTGAATCTTACAAGGTTCGTCTGAGTATGAGTTTGTTTTCTTGATGACCTTCATCCATTCTTGAATTTCTTGTCGCGTTTTTTTCTTTTTCCGCAATTCACGATCTACTGCATTTTTAATTTTTGCATTTTCAACGGTAAAGAATTGCAGGCTGTTATTACTTAATGAGACATATTTAAAACCCTTTCCTGCAAGTGATGACCAAGTAGAAATAAATTTACCTAAATCATTCAAGACAAAATTATCTGATAGGGCTTCAACTTTTAATCTGGTAAAAATACGTTGCTCAACATTGGCTTCGTCCAAACCGCTCACTTGCAAGCTCATTTCATCCATAGTACCCGCATCCATTACATAGGACACACTATTTGACGTGCGTTCATCCTGACTATTTTGAATGGCATGAGCAGTTAGATTATCAAAGACAACATCACATTCGGCAAAATGAATCGTAAAGCCGCTTAACGGAGGACTACTTTTTTCTTCTTCTAATTTCTTAACCGATTTCGCACTATCCACCTCCATCATCATACTAGTGATTTTGCCTTCAGAAGATTTTTTATTGGTTGGCGAAATATCGTCTGTATTATTTTGAAGGAATCGTTCATCGGTCTCTGTTACAATCATCGATGTATCACCCAATACAATCGGGCGCTTCTCTTTAGACTGATCCTTACAAGAGAAAAGCATAAGCGACAATGCAACAACAGATAGAATATTTTTCATGATGAGGGGTAAAGTTAAAGATTCTAATCCTTTTTGATGCATAAAAATAAATTTAATGCGCAGGTCAAATGTGGCCACCATGAACCTACTTGATTTCACATATCCTTCAGCTAAAAATATAGTTTGATACGTATTTAATTTCATGAGGCATAATCGGTCGAAATTTCTCAACTGATAGTTTGGTTTGGTTCTGAGAAACAATGTGATCTCTCATTCGACATGCCGCTGCGCGCACAGCGTGTTTATCAAAGAAAAAGCCCCAAATGACTGGGGCTTTTTTTTATCCGCGGAGAGAGAGGGATTCGAACCCCCGGACCTTTGACAGTCAACGGTTTTCAAGACCGTCGCAATCGACCACTCTGCCATCTCTCCGCGGCAAATGTAATACAACGATTGTTCTATTTCAAAAAAATAATTGATTTTTATTTCACTTATTCTCAGAATAGTTTCTGCTATTGATTTCTATGATTAATTTCACCACTTAATTATAAATATGAAACCCGTATACTACAGCGAATACCTGCAACTCGATAAGATCTTAAACGCACAGGAAGAGGAAAGTAAAAAGAATGGCGTCAGAGCCGATGACGAGATGTTGTTTATC
>CAIRSV010000234.1 GCA_903881265.1 uncultured Bacteroidota bacterium | reverse complement strand
ATCTCAATGCGTTTGTTCGAATAAAACCTGGGCAGTTACGATTATTTTAATAAGGACATCGCAGTGCTCGCGCATGTAGCGGATAACTACTTAATACCTTTTAGTATTTCATACATCGTATACACATCCTGAAAACTATTATACAAGGGTACTGGTGCAATACGAATCACGTTTGGTTCGCGCCAATCAGCTACAACACCGTTCTTCTGAAGATGATCAAACACTTCCTTGCCTCTCGACTTAAACAACAGGGATAGTTGACAACCTCTTTCCAATGGATTGTCGGGTGTGATAATGTCAAACTTTAATTGCGTGAGTTTTCGTAATAGAAACTCAGCATAATTGGTGAGTTCAAAACTTTTATTCGCTAGATCGGTCATACTCAATTCATCAAAAATATCCAGCGAAGCTCTGTGAGCAGCCATATTCAATACCTGTGCATTACTCATTTGCCAGCTTTCAGCGGTCTTCATTGGTTTAAACCCTTTCTTCATCTTAAATCGGGTTTTCTCATCATGGCCCCACCAACCTGCCAATCGGAAGGTGTCTTTATTTTTAAGATGTGTTTCATGCACAAAAATTCCGCCAACAGCGCCCGGGCCAGAATTGAGGTATTTATACGAACACCAACAAGCAAAATCAACATTCCAATCGTGTAAGTGCATTACTTTATTGCCGACAGCGTGTGCAAGGTCAAAACCAACCAAGGCGCCAACACGATGTGCGAGTTCGGCAATACGTTTCAAATCAAAATATTGACCAGTATAATAATTCACACCTCCGAAAAGCACTAAGGCTAGGTTGTTCTTGTGTTTTTGAATGGCTGCTTCGATGTCACTATGATCAATGCAATGTTCGCCTTTTCGTGGTGCGATTTCAACAATAGCATCGGCAGGATCAAAGCCATGAAAAAGGGCCTGTGTCTCCATCGCATACATATCCGAAGGGAAGGCACCTGCTTCCATAATTATTTTATATCGTTGTTTGGTTGGCTTATAAAATGATAACATCAGTAGATGCAGATTCACGGTGAGTGAGTTCATTGCCACCACTTCATTCGTTGTCGCACCGACTATATTCGCAAGCGATTGAGTGAAATTTTTATGATAGGAAAACCAAGGTCTTTTAGCCTGGAAATGACCTTCCACACCAAACGCGGCCCAATCATTCAATTCTTGTTCGTAATATTCTTTGGCACCTTTGGGTTGAAGTCCGAGTGAATTGCCACAGAAATAAACCACGTCTTTTCCTTTATGTTTGGGAAACAAAAAACGGTTTCGGTATCCTGATAAGGTATCGGCGTCATCCATTTCGCGCGCATAGTTGCGGTTGGCTTTATAGGCTTTGTCTTCTGTGGCCATGATATTCGTATTTTAAAAAGCGAAAGATACAAAAACGTCTGCGAATTTGAAATGACAGACTTGCTATTCGGCGTATAAATCTGAGGATGATAACGTTCTAGTGATATACGAAACCATTGGTATTAGGCAGTGTAAGTTTCTGTTCAAATTCCCAAGTTTGTCAAGACGGATCAATTGAAATGAACAAGCGGTGCAGAATTCCGCTATGAGGTTCAAGTTTCTGCCTTATATTTGCTTCTCTAAAAAAATATAGAATGTTTAATCTTGTACTCTTTGGACCTCCGGGTAGCGGTAAGGGGACTCAATCTTCAAAGATTATAGAAAAATACAACCTAGCGCATGTTTCTACCGGCGATATCCTTCGTATCGAAGTAGCGAATGAAACACCATTAGGCACGGAAGCTAAAAAATTCATGGATCAGGGAATGTTAGTACCTGATGAAGTTGTTATCGGAATGATCAGCAGCAAATTGGATGAAAATCCAAACGCGGCAGGTTTTATCTTCGATGGATTTCCACGCACAGTGGCACAGGCACAGGCGTTGGATAATTTGCTCGACTTTAAAAATCATCCAATTAATATTGTCTTAAGTTTGATAGTAAGTGAAGACGAATTGAAAACACGACTTATTTCGCGTGGTGAATCATCAGGCCGCAGCGATGATAACGAGGAAGTCATCACGAAACGCATCAAGGAATATCACGCCAAAACATCTCCGGTGGCTGATTACTATAAATCAAAAAACAAGTTGGTCGAAGTGAAAGGCGAAGGTACAGTCGAAACTATTTTCGATAGTCTTTGCGATGAAATCGATACCATTCAACCGGAATAATTTTTATACTCATTCAACTATCTGTAAAGGCAGATTTATTTTCGCATCATGCAAGCAGATAATTTCATAGACTATATACGTGTTAATTGTAAATCAGGTCATGGTGGACCTGGTTGTGTACATTTCCTTAGGGAAAAATTCAGACCCAATGGCGGTCCTGATGGCGGTAATGGCGGACGTGGCGGTCATATAATTTTACGAGGAAATAAAAATATGTGGACATTGCTCCATCTTCGCTATCATAAAAACTTGATTGCCGAGGACGGAGAACGTGGTAGTAAAAATAATAGTTCAGGTAAATTCGGAGAAGATATTATTATCGATGTACCCTTGGGGACAGTCGGCAAGGACGATGAGACTGGCGAAGTAGAAGTAGAAGTCCTTGAGCACGGGCAAGAAGTTATTTGGATTCCGGGTGGACGCGGTGGTTTAGGTAATGGCAATTTTGCCACACCTACGAATCAAGCACCTGATTACGCGCAACCTGGCGAACCTGGTGTGGATGCATGGAAGGTAGTTGAGCTGAAGATATTAGCGGATGTTGGTTTGGTTGGTTTCCCTAATGCTGGAAAATCTACCTTGCTATCTGTTATCAGTGCGGCCAAACCTAAGATTGCTGATTACGCCTTTACTACGATTACGCCTAACTTAGGGATTGTTGATTATAAAGGAGGAAAATCATTTTGCGTAGCCGATTTGCCGGGTATTATCGAAGGGGCCGCTGAGGGTAAAGGACTTGGACATCGTTTTCTTCGTCATGTCGAACGCAATCCGGCCTTACTTATGTTGATACCTGCCGACAGCAAAGATCATAAGAAGGAATATGATATTTTGATGCACGAACTGGAAGAATACAATCCTGATTTGCTTGATAAAAACATGTTGATTGCCATCAGTAAAAGCGATATGTTGGATGCTGAATTGCAAGCAGAAATACGAAAAGAGTTTCCAAAGAAAATACCGGTTCACTTTTTCTCTTCTGTCACACAAAAAGGCATTCCTGAATTGAAAGATAAGTTGTGGACGATGTTGAACGAGGAGGAAGCGTAAGCAGGCGTAAGGAATAAGCAGCAGCCTTCAACTCATACTTATCTGCGCTTTAAACCAACATAAGTTTAAGAATATTACTTGTTCTTAATATGGTCTCACTTGCTATATTTGCAACCTTAATGGAACACTTGAACTTTTCACTCTCATATCCATCTTGGTTCGTACTTATTTGCTTAGCAATAGGGTTGCTCTTTTCTTTTTTTCTCTATCGAAAAATTAAAGACCGCTTTCCATCACCGTTTATTTATTACTCGTTGGCCTGTATACGTTTCGTCGTGATAAGCATTCTCGCGTTTTTGTTGCTTTCGCCGGTATTGAAATATCTGCAGAACAAAGAAGAAAAACCGACCATTGCTTTCATACAAGATAATTCTGCATCACAAAAAGTTGGATTTAAAAAGACAGACAGCATTGCATACAAAAAGGATGTATTGAATTTAATGGATGAATTAAAGAAGGATTACAATGTCAAAGAATTTTCATTTGGTGATCAGTTAAGTGATTCATTAAAGTTTAAATTTAACGAACAAAGTACCGATATCTCATCGGCCCTTGAATTGGTAATGACAACCTTGGAAAGCGATAATCTAGGGGGTATTATTTTGGCAAGCGATGGTATTTATAATAAAGGGGCTTCGCCGTTGTCAGTCAATTATCCGTATAAAGGGGCCATTTATACCATCGGTTTAGGTGATACAAATGTTCAGAAGGATGCGCTTGTTGCACGAGTGTTTGCCAATAAAGTGGTTTATCTGGGTGATCAGTTTGCCATTCGAAGCGACATTGCAGCATATGCCTGCAAAGGAAGTCAGGTTGCTATGACAGTGTTCAGTCATAATGCAAATCGTGTGATTAGTTCGCAAAATGTACAAGTGTCAGACGAACGGTATTCTAAATCAATTGAAACGATTCTTGATGCAAAATCGGCCGGTGTGCAACATTTTACCATCACGGTTTCGAATGTGGAAGGTGAACAAAATCTTGCGAATAACACACAAGAAGTCTATGTCGAAGTGATAGACAGTAAAGAAAATGTATTGATCATTGCCAATGCTCCGCATCCAGATGTATTTGCCATACGTGATGCCTTGAGTAAGAATAAGAATTATAAGATTGATGTGATGACAGCAGATAAGGTTAACGCCAAGATTGGTGATTATAATCTTATTATCTTACATAATCTTCCATCAGTGAATTATAATGTAAGTAGTCTAATTGATCAGGCTAAAAAAATCGGCATTTCTATTTGGTATATCACAGGTAGTCAGACTGCTATGGCAGCCTTCAATCAAGATCAGGATGCATTGCAAATTACAAGTCGTGGCTTAAGCGCAAATGATGCACAAGGTGTATTGAATCCCAATTTTTCGTACTTCACTGTCAATGCAGCCAACAACATCAGTTCATTACCGCCATTGTCGGTTCCGTTTGGTGACTATAAGATTGGGCCCAATACACAGGTTTTGATGAATCAGAAATTAGGCGGCGTAACAACACAATATCCGTTGTTTCTTGTACAACAACAAGTAAATGGTCGGGTAGGTGTGCTCACAGGAGAAGGAATATGGCGTTGGCGCTTGTATGATTACAATCAACACAACAATCATACTTTGGTTGATGATTATCTGTTAAAGACAGCGCAATATCTTTCTGTGAAACACGATAAGAAGCAATTCCGGACTAGCATCGCAAAGACTGTTTATGCTGAAAGTGAGCCCATCACGTTTGATGCCGAATT